>NZ_JAFGYW010000148.1:0-541 GCF_017491595.1 Pseudomonas sp. 51_B | reverse complement strand
AAATGATTGCGACGCTTTGCACGGGTATAACGCGTGCCGATAAATACGAAGAGAGGTCTGAACATGTCGGGGCTTGTTCGGAGGGAAAAGGAACGTCCTTGTGGCGGGGGTCGAAAACCAGCTTTACACTCAGACCACCGCCGCTACCATGGGTTCGCCATGTCGACATTAGATGAAGAAGATCGCCGCGAATACTACCGTATCGAGGACACGATCGCCCTGGAAATTCGGCCCCTGTCCGCTCCCGAAGCCGCAGGCCAGGAAGTGTTGCAGGATGCTTCCCCACTCTTCAACCTGCTCAGCGAACTGCACCTGAGCGAATTCGAGTCGCAGCACCTGTTGCGGCAGATCAGCGAGCGCGACCGCGCCATCGCCGCGTTCCTCAAATCGCAGAACAAACGCATTGACCTACTCAGCCAGGTGATCGCCCTGACCGTGCTCGGCCACATCGGCGAGCCGCAGCCGGTGATCATCTCCGAGGGCGGGATCGACTTTCAGTACCCGACCCCGATTGCCACCGGCGCACACCTGTCGGTGAAAC
>NZ_JAFGYW010000147.1:0-542 GCF_017491595.1 Pseudomonas sp. 51_B | reverse complement strand
GTAGTGTTTGTTTCCAAAAAGGGGTTGCAAAAAATTTTGAACGTGCAAAAAAAATTACCAATAATCCAGAAAATTATTATCATGGATTCTAAAACGGATTACCAGGGATTTCAGTCGATGTACACGTTCGTCACATCTCATCTACCTCCCGGTTTTAATGAATACGATTTTGTACCAGAGTCCTTTGATCGTGACAAAACAATTGCACTGATAATGAATTCCTCTGGATCTACTGGGTTACCTAAGGGTGTGGCCCTTCCGCATAGAACTGCCTGCGTCAGATTCTCGCATGCCAGAGATCCTATTTTTGGCAATCAAATCATTCCGGATACTGCGATTTTAAGTGTTGTTCCATTCCATCACGGTTTTGGAATGTTTACTACACTCGGATATTTGATATGTGGATTTCGAGTCGTCTTAATGTATAGATTTGAAGAAGAGCTGTTTTTACGATCCCTTCAGGATTACAAAATTCAAAGTGCGTTGCTAGTACCAACCCTATTTTCATTCTTCGCCAAAAGCACTCTGATTGACAAATACGA
>NZ_JAFGYW010000146.1:0-543 GCF_017491595.1 Pseudomonas sp. 51_B | reverse complement strand
GAAGGAGAGTGTCTGGCTGCCGGATTATCAGGTGGTGATCGATGCCAAGCCGCTGCCGGGCATGGAAAAGGACGAAGCTTCGGATCTGGCCTATAACCCGCAGACCAAGACCCTGTTCGCGGTCATGGGCAAAAATCCGTTCCTGGCTGAGCTGACGTTGCAAGGCGACGTGCTGCGCAAGATGCCGCTGGTGGGCTGGAGCAACCCGGAAGGCCTGACGGTCATGGAAAACGGTCTGCTGGCGATTGTTGATGAACGTCAACACACGCTGTCGATCGTCAAGGTCGAAGCCGGTACCCGTGAGCTGAACATTGGCGACTTCCCGATATACGACCTCGGGCCGTCGAAAGATCAGAACAAAGCTTTCGAAGCCATCACCTGGGATCCGCGTAACCGTCAACTTGTGCTGGGTGAAGAGCGCCCGCCGGCGCTGTTCACCTGGAAAAGCGACGGCAGCCAGACCCTGATCGGCGACAAGCAGAAGCTGGCCAGTGACGAGCTCGATATTCGCAACCTGTCGGCGCTGGCGGTCGACCCACGCAC
>NZ_JAFGYW010000145.1:0-543 GCF_017491595.1 Pseudomonas sp. 51_B | reverse complement strand
AGTTGGGCGTGGCTGGTATTGCCCTGAAAGCGCAACAGGCTACTGTGCCCACCGGAGGTGTCCTGCCGGCGCTTTTCCTCAGCAACCCTGCGTGCTTCGGCCTCAGCCTCAAGCGCTGCCTGTTCCTCGGCACGCTTGCGCTCTAGTGCCTCAGCCGCCAAACGGGCCTGTTCCTCTTCGAGCCGCCTGATTTCATCGGCGGCGGCCTGCCGCGCCAGCTCCTCCGCCAGCCGCCGCGCTTGCTCCTGAGCAACGCGGGCCTGTTCCTGTGCAATCTGCCGGGCGTGTTCCGCCGCCAACCGCGCCTGCTCCTGAGCGATCCGCTCGGCTTCCTGCGCTTGCACCACGGCAATCATGCCCTTGACCGTGGCCGACTGGCTGTTCAACACGCCAATGCCTTCAACCAGTAACTTGGCGTTGAACAAGGCGCTATAGGCCTGCCGTACGCTGACGCTGGCGCTTCGCCGATTGACTTGCGGTAAACGACCTCCGTTGAAAAAAGTTTCAACCTGGGCATGGCCGAAACGTTCGATGGCCACGTCC
>NZ_JAFGYW010000144.1:0-545 GCF_017491595.1 Pseudomonas sp. 51_B | reverse complement strand
GTGCTGACGAACCAGTTTTTCACTGACCAGGCCCTTGGGCTGAGTCTCCTTGTCGAGGCAGCTGAGATCGAGCAGGGCCATGCCGAAATGTTCGGAAGCGATCTCGGCAATTTGCCGGCTATTGACCAGTTTGTTGTGTACCAGGTAATTGACCAGCGAGACGCGATTGCGCTGGGCCTGCGCCCAGGATTGCCGGGCAGTTGTTTCCGTAAGCAGTTCGGCCTGGACCAATTGCTTGGCCAGACCGCTCAGAGCGATGTCATTCATGGGGATTCCGCACGCTTGCCGTTCATGACTTATAGCCTAGTCAAGTGACAGCGCCAAACACGGCCGGTGCAGGTGACAAAAAGTGTCAGATAGTGCGGTTGCGGGTTATAGGAAACGGCGCAGGAAATTGCGCGCGCCCAGCAGGCGGGGCCTGAAAGGCGTTGGCATGGGCTGTGCTGAGCCTTGTTCAGATCATGAGATTTCGACTCATGCATGGAGCGTGTCTATGAAAAAACAACAAGGTTTTACACTGATCGAGCTGCTGATCGTCGTGGCGA
>NZ_JAFGYW010000143.1:0-546 GCF_017491595.1 Pseudomonas sp. 51_B | reverse complement strand
CTCCCTATCCAGTAACGCTTGTCGCTCGCCTCCTCAGCCTGCAGAACCGGATGCAGCGGTCACGGATACTGTTTGCCCCTCAATCCGCATCGACATCAAAGAGCTTTGGCGAACGCCGCAATGAGCATCGCTCCGGCAATCGGCGCGGCCCAAATCATGCCCTTCGAGGAGCCATGTTGTGCGCGTCAGTACTGTACGGCTGGTCCCAGGTGAGGCTGAGCCGGCACCCGCTTCTACGCCAACAACGACTTGAAATGTTCTCGACAATGTCCTATCTGTAATGAGGTGTACTTACACTGCGGCAATGACAAGCTGACGACAGATCGCCGTCGTGGTACAGCATTCGCTCGACCGTGTGCAACGCACTTGAGTTGGCAGGCAATTTGAGGTCGATTGCATCTTCCGATATCTAGCATCTCGGAATTAGATATATTGTTGCGCTTGAAGCTGTGACCAACAGCCTACATGATAGGCTGAAGCTATACCTCGGGGAGTAGAGCATGGCTGACTTGAATGAGATGAAGTTGTTAATCCGTTTGCCTAATC
>NZ_JAFGYW010000142.1:0-546 GCF_017491595.1 Pseudomonas sp. 51_B | reverse complement strand
CGACGAGGCGTTTCTCGCCGGCAGGCGAACCCGAGTCGCGCGCCAACACCACCGTCTCGCGCACGCCCGCCACCTTCGCCAGTTGCGCCTCGATCTCCCCCAACTCGATCCGAAAACCGCGTATCTTCACCTGGAAATCGTTTCGACCTAGATACTCCAGACTCCCGTCCGTGCGCCAACGCGCCAAATCTCCCGTCTTATAGAGTCGACCGCCCGCCACGAACGGATCGTCGACGAACCGCTCCCGCGTCAGCTCCGGCCGGTTCAGATACCCTCGCGCCACCTGCACGCCGCCGATATACAGTTCCCCCGCCACTCCTCGCGGCACCGGCTGGCCATACCCGTCCAATACGTAGATCCGCGTGTTCGCGATCGGCCGACCGATCGGCACCGACGCGCCCCCTTCTTCCGCATCGCACGCCCACGCCGTCACGTCCACCGCCGCTTCCGTCGGACCGTACAGATTGTGCAAGCGCGCATCCGGCAAGCAACGATAGAAGCGCTTCACCAGCGACGGCGGCAGCGCCTCTCCGCTGCACATCACCC
>NZ_JAFGYW010000141.1:0-547 GCF_017491595.1 Pseudomonas sp. 51_B | reverse complement strand
ATCATGCCGCGCAGCTCCGCGCACGTGAAATCGAGCGGCAGGATGTGCGAATACTCGGGCGGATACAGCGACGGATCGTGATCGCGCGCGGCGCCGACCCAGACCACCGGCATGCCGATCTCCGCCTGCCAGGTGCGCAGGAACGCCGCGCCGCTCTCGATCATCGACACGCTGATGATCGCGAGCGACGGCCGCATCGCGGTTCGTTCGGCCGACAGTTCCTCGTTGTCCGCGCGGATCACTTCGACGTCGAAGCTCGACATGCAGCGCGCGACCCGGTCGACGATATCGGCCGTGCCCTCCCAGACGTACAGATCGAGCCCTTCGATTGCGTTCGTGTTTCTCATCGTTATGCGTGAATCTTCAATAGACCGTTTGCGCGGTGCCGCAGGTCAGCGCCAGATTGTGAACCGTCGCCGCGCCGAGCTGCACGCCGAGCAGGTTCAACAGCGGCACGACGACCTGATCGAGCGAGCTCAACACGGGGCCGAGCAGGTTCAGCAGCACGGAGACCACCGGATTGAGTATCGTGCCGACCGGCACCGAC
>NZ_JAFGYW010000140.1:0-548 GCF_017491595.1 Pseudomonas sp. 51_B | reverse complement strand
TCACGCAGCTGATCTTCCCGGAGCGAGCCCGACCGCGAGGGCTTCGGCACATTCAACATTCGAGGTGTCAGATAAACCGCTTTCGCGAGCAGGCTCGCTCCCACAGTTTGAATCGAGTACATCAGCGAGAAACAGGTCGGCTGTCAGGCCGCCTTCGCTGGCAAGCCAGCTCCCACAGTTTGAATCGAGTACATCAGCGAGAAACAGGTCGACTGTCAGGCCGCCATTGCGAGCAGGCTCGCTCCCACAAAAGCAAAAACAAAAGTAAAGGCAAAGCAGCGCAGCTGCCCGCGGCGAAGCCGCCTCACTCAACAATGAGCGCAAGCTCGAGTGCTCTTGATCTTGATCCACCGGCGACGTCGGAAGGCTGAGTGGAGGGATTGATCCGGGCGTGGGAGCGCAGCGACCGTACGACGCAGTCGTACACAGCGGAAGGAGGTGCAGCGAAGCAAACCGTAGCCGCTGCGCCCGGATCAGTCCCGGAGCGAAGGAACCCGAGCCTGCGAGGGCCGAACGCAGGAGCAAAGCGTTTTGGTTACTTTTGGGCG
>NZ_JAFGYW010000139.1:0-549 GCF_017491595.1 Pseudomonas sp. 51_B | reverse complement strand
CGCTGCCGAACCTGACGACCTACCTGCTCGACGAGCGCCTCGAGCCGGTGCCAATCGGCGTGACGGGCGAGGTCCACATCGGCGGCGTCGGCGTCGGGCGCGGCTATCTGGGCGATCCGGCGCGCACCGCGCGCGCGTTCGTGCCGGACCCGTTCTCGCCTCGGCCGGGCCGCCGCCTGTACAAGACGGGCGACCTCGCGCGCTACCGGCCGGACGGCACCCTCGAATTCCTCGGCCGCGAGGATTTCCAGGTGAAGATCCGCGGCCAGCGGGTCGAGATCGGCGAAGTCGAAAGGGCGATCGGCGATCACGACAACGTGCGTCAGGCGGTGGTGGTCGCCGCGCGCGACGGCAAGGACCGCCTGTATCTGCTCGGCTACGTGATCCCGCATCGCCATCCGGCGCCGACCGTGCCCGAGCTGCGCGCGTTCGTGGCCGGCCGCGTCGCGAGCTACATGGTGCCCGCGTCGTTCGTGCTGATGGACCAATTCCCGCTGAACGCGAACGGCAAGGTCGACCGCAAGCGCCTGCCGAAGCCGGCGGATCAGG
>NZ_JAFGYW010000013.1:0-126592 GCF_017491595.1 Pseudomonas sp. 51_B | reverse complement strand
AAGGTGCCATCTTCGCCGACGAACACCATGTCGCTGCCAACACCGGCCTGATCCACGGCGAAGAAGTTGCCGATGGTGACCTGTTCACCGGATTTGAGTGGGACAATCAGATCTTGCCCGCGCCGGGCGACACTACCCCGCCAGCGACGCCCATCGACTTGCTGGTTTCCCCCGATGGCTTGCGCGTGTCAGGTCGCGGTGAAGCGGGCTCGACGGTCAACGTATTCGACCCGGCTGGCAACCTCATCGGCACAGGCACCGTTGGCAGTGATGGTACGTTCACAGTCGACCTGGGCAGCCAACAAAATAACGGCCAGGGGCTGACCGTCACCATCACCGACCCCGCTGGCAACACCTCTACGGGCGGCACGGTAACCGCACCTGACACTACCGCCCCCACCGCCGCCCGCCGCAGCCGCAACGCCACCGGCACCGAGCAGGCCAAGGGCGGCAATGGCGAAGGTTGAAGTGCCTTCACCCGCAACGCCAATACCGGCCACCAGCTGATCCAGCGATGCCACTTCGTCGAACGTGAAGCCGGTGAACGCTGCCGCATCGTAGTTGGCATGCCACAAGGTGCCATCTTCGCCGACGAACACCATGTCGCTGCCAACACCGGCCTGATCCACGGCGAAGAAGTTGCCGATGGTGACCTTTTCACCGGATTTGAGTGTGACAATCAGATCTTGCCCGCGCCGGGTGACGGTGGCCACCTGGTCGGGGGCTACCGGCATCTGCACTACGCCAGGGCTGTTGAGGTTGATATCGCCCCAGGCATTCTGGGTGGCCACGGCGGATTGCTTGTCAGCGACTACGATGTTGTCCATGAATGCTCCCTGCTGGCTTTCGGTACACGCACAGGTGGCCGTGTGACGGCCGTGTACCGTGTGTTAGGGAGATATAGCAGCCCATCAGATCGCCACCAGATGGCTTTGCGCCTAGTCCTTTAGTAGAAATCCAACTCAGCGAAGCCCCAGGCGACGGGCCAGTCGGTTGAGGTTGGCGCGGTCCAGCCCCAGCTCGCGCGCTGCCGCTGCCCAGTTTTGCTGATGGCGTTGCAGGCAGGCGGCGATGAGCTGGCGTTGGTAATCATCCACCGCTTCGCGCAGACCGCCTGTCGGCAGAGGCATCGCGGCCTGAGGTGTCTCGGCCGAAGCGCCCGGCGCCACCGGCTCAGTGGGATGCAAGCCCAGGTCGCTTGCCTCCAGGGTGAGGATACGCGGGCGTTGCGCGTGCTGGCCTAAAGCCTTGAGCGAGGAGCGGCCGATCAGGTGCTCCAGTTCGCGCACGTTGCCCGGCCAGTCATACGCCAACAATGCCGCTTGCGCGGCGCTGCTAAGCCGCAGGCTGTTCAAGCCCAGGCGTGATCGGTTCTGTTCGAGGAAGTAGCCAGCGAGCAACAGTACGTCGCGGCCACGCTCGCGAAGCGGCGGCACATGCAACGGGTACACACTCAGGCGGTGATAAAAGTCAGCGCGCAAGTTACCTGCCCGCACTTCTGCCGCCAGGTCGCGGTTGGTGGCGGCGATCAGGCGAACATCGACGCGGTGTTCGCGATCCGAACCCAGCCTTTGCAGTTGGCCGCTTTGCAGCACACGTAGCAACTTGGCCTGCACGGCCAGCGGCAGCTCACCAACTTCATCGAGAAACAGCGTGCCGCCATTGGCCAGTTCGAATTTGCCACGGCGTTCGCCATGGGCGCCGGTGAATGCCCCGCGCACATGGCCGAACAGTTCGCTCTCCACCAGGGTGTCGGGCAGGGCGGCACAATTGAGGCTCACCATTGGTTTGGCGGCGCGTTGGCTGGCCTGATGCAAGGCCATGGCCACCAGCTCCTTGCCTACGCCGGTTTCGCCGTTGATCAGTACGGTGAGCTCGCTGCCACCGACCAGGCGTATTTCTTCCAGCAGGCGCTTGTGCGCGGCGCTCTGGCCGATCAATGCCCGGTCCTGGCCGCTGGCCTGACGATAGACCTCGGCCCGGTGATGCTCGTCCTCGGCGCGCAGCGCCAATTGCTCGATGCGCTCGGCTACGGTCACGGTGGCGGCCGCCAGGCTGGCAAAGGCTTGCAAGGCGTCCAGCTCCAGGCTCTGGAACTGGCCTGGGGTGAGGGCGTCGAGGGTCAGCAAGCCCCAGGGGCGTTCGTCCACCATCAGTGGGCAGCCCATGCAGTCATGCACCTCAAGCGTGGCCCCAGGGGTGTTGACCAACCCATCGTAGGGGTCGGGAAGGCTTGAATCGCTGGCAAAGCGTGTGGGTTGCGGGCGGCTTAGCAGCAGCTCAAAGCGCGGGTGCTCACTGACTTTGAAGCGGCGGCCAAGCGTGTCGGGGGAAAGCCCATCCACCGCCAGCGGCACCAGCCATTCGCCTTCCAGCCGCAGCAATGCAGCGGCATCGCAGGGCAACAACCCGCGCATGGCCTGCAGAAGACGACGGTAGCGTTCCTGGTCGGGCAAATCTCGGGACAGATCGCTGACCAGGGGCAGCAGCGTGGTAAGTAGCGGAGTATTAGTCATAAGGACTCCCTTTAGTCAAAGTGACTATACGCGGAGCCAGGTCAATTTGACGCTTTCACTTATAAGATATTGATTTAAATGGAATTATTACTTGGCATGATTGCTGTAACTGTTAGCGCAACCTTATCAAGCCTGAGGCTTAGGAGTTGCAAATGCTCAGTGTCGAACAACGCGCAATCATCAAAGCCACCGTCCCATTGCTGGAAACCGGCGGTGAAGCGCTCACTACCCATTTCTACCGCATGATGCTCAATGAGTATCCCGAGGTACGGCCACTTTTCAACCAGGCTCATCAGGCCAGCGGAGACCAGCCTCGTGCCTTGGCCAACGGGGTGCTGATGTACGCACGGCACATAGACCAGCTCGAACAACTCGGTGGGCTAGTCGGGCAGATCATCAACAAACATGTTGCCCTGCAGATTCTGCCGGAGCATTACCCTATCGTCGGTAAGTGCCTGTTGCGGGCAATCGAGGAGGTACTGGGCAGCGACATCGCCACGCCCGAGGTCATAGCCGCCTGGGCTGGCGCCTATGGCCAACTGGCGGACATCCTGATCGGCGCAGAAGAAAGCCTCTACCAACAAAAAGCGCAAGCCGCAGGCGGTTGGCGCGGCACCCGTGAATTTCGCCTGGCACGCCGCGAGCAGGAAAGCTGCGAAATCACCTCGTTCTATTTCGTCCCCGTCGATGGCTCGCCGGTACTCAAGGCTGAACCAGGTCAGTACATCGGCCTTAGGCTGTTCATCGACGGTGCCGAGCAGCGGCGCAATTACTCGCTGTCGGCGCTTTGCGATGGCCTGGGATATCGCATCAGCGTCAAGCGGGAGCAGGGCGGTAAAGTCTCCAATTATCTGCATGATCAGCTGGTCGTAGGGGATACCTTGCAACTGTTCCCGCCATCGGGAGAATTCACCCTGGCGGCCAGCGACAAGCCCTTGGTGCTGATCAGCGGCGGGGTGGGCATTACCCCAACATTGGCGATGCTCGAAGCAGCTCTGCAGACTCAGCGGCCGGTGCGCTTCATTCACTGCGCACGCAATGCCTCGGTTCATGCGTTCCGCGCGTGGGTCGATGGGCTGGCCGAGCGACACCCGCAGCTTCAGCGTTTTTATTGCTATGGCGAAGGGCAGGACGCGCACCATGCCGATGCGGTTGGCCTGCTCAATCAAGACCTGCTAGGCCAATGGTTGGGGCACGAGCGTGATGTCGATGTTTACTTCCTGGGGCCCAAGGGGTTCATGGGGGCTATCAAGCGGCATTTGAAAGGCTTGGGCGTGCCTGAGCAGCAGAGCCGCTATGAATTTTTTGGCCCTGCGGCTGCGCTCGAGTAGATCACCAATCGCTCTATACGCGGTTGTTTTGATGCAACCTCTATATAAGGAAGATGAAAGGTAAAATGGGCACCTTTCATCTTTAATCCTCTTTTAATCGCTGTATCCTTCACTGCCGGGTGTCGAGGGGCTTGCCCTATCGCGGCACCTGGGGGGCCGTTTTTAACCGGCTGTCGTTGAACCGCTGTCGCACTACTCGGTCTTAGCACCTGCGGATAGCCCAGCGCCGTGCTGTCTCGCCGCCTCGATACGCTATGGGGCCATGCCTGTGTGTAGAATCGCACCCAGGCGGGCGGACCACGCTGCCATCTATCCATCGAAGGAATCGGCAATGAACGAACAAACCCTGCGCCTGAACCGCGAACGGCGCTTTCTGGTACTGCTGGGGGTGATCTGCCTCGCCCTGATCGGCGGTGCCTTGTACATGCAGGTGGTGCTGGGCGAGGCGCCTTGCCCGCTGTGCATCCTGCAACGGTATGCCTTGCTCTTTATCGCCATCTTCGCGTTCATCGGTGCCGCCATGCCTGGGCGCCGCAGCTTGACGCTGTTCGAGGGCCTGGTCGTGCTCAGTGCCATTGGCGGAATCATTGCAGCGGGCAACCATGCGTATATACTCGCCAACCCGATGGTCAGTTGCGGCATCGATACCTTGCAGCCGATCGTTGACGACTTGCCCCTGGCCAAGCTCTGGCCACTGGCGTTCCAGGTAGACGGCTTCTGCAGTACGCCGTACCCGCCGGTCCTCGGTTTGTCGCTGGCGCAGTGGGCACTGTTGGCGTTCGTGCTGACAGCCATCCTGGTCCCGCTGGGCATCTGGCGCAACCGGCGTCAGGCTTAGACAAAAGTCCCGAATTCTCAGCGGGCTTTTGCACGGCATGAGATGAGTGAAAAGTCCTCTCCCGCTTGATCCAGATCAACCTCCAGCCCTTGTCGGACAAGGGCTGGAGGGCTAGCAAGCGGGGTGCGACAAACTGTCGCGAAGTTGAATTTCTCGCTCGGATTGTTACAGATCCTGTAAAGGACTGTTGCTCAATAAGTCATAGTCAAGGGTTGGCGACCTATCTACAATCGCCCCCAATTCCCGTTCGGCACTGCTTGCGAGTCGCAGGATTGAAGGAAGCCCTCAGCGCTTCTTTTTGCTGACTTCGTCAAGTTTCGCCAAACGGCGATACCGGGCGGACCCCCCTCCGCGTTTTCCCGCACCAAATGGACTTGGTCTGAAGTACAGGCCTGTTGCCTAAGAAACCATAAGCACCGCTATCACGCTTCACGCCAAGGTCTTGCAGTCAGGCCGGGGCGGGAGCGAGTTCGGGCGCTACATGCCGCACTTGGCAGGACGAAGTGTTGGCTACCAAAACACAAATTGCATTGAAGCAAGCTGATCTAGAGGTCGTGAGATGAGTAAAAAGCGTTACCCCAGACTGTTTGGCATATTGCCCTTTTTAGGCATGCTTTTACTCAGTGGGTGCAACTGGACCCTGCTCGACCCGAAAGGTCAGGTCGGCATTGAGCAAAAGAACCTGATCCTGATCGCTACTGGCTTGATGCTGCTGGTGGTGATTCCGGTCATCATCATGACCGTGGCGTTCGCCTGGAAGTACCGTGCTTCGAACAAGGCCGCCACCTACACCCCCGACTGGTCGCACTCGACCAAGATCGAAGCTGCGGTGTGGATCATCCCGATCATCATCATCATTGCCCTGGGCTATGTGACCTACAAGTCCACCCACAAGCTGGACCCGTATCGCCCACTGGATTCCGATGTGAAGCCATTGCAGATCGACGTGGTCGCGCTGGACTGGAAGTGGCTGTTCATCTACCCGGAGCAGGGCATCGCCACGGTCAACAAGATCGTCTTCCCGGCTAACACCCCGGTCAACTTCCGCGTCACCTCCGACGCCGTGATGAACTCGTTCTTCATCCCGGGCCTGGGCGGTCAGATCTACGCCATGGCGGGCATGACCACCAAGCTGCACCTGATCGCCAACGAGAACGGCGAATTCGACGGTATCAGCGCCAACTACAGCGGCGCCGGCTTCACCGGCATGAAATTCAAGGCCACTGCCACCTCTCAGGAAGACTTCGACAAGTGGGTCGCCGAGGTCAAGCAGTCGCCGAAGAAGCTGGACAAGGCCACCTACGACGCCTTGGCCAAACCAAGCGAAAACAACCCAGTCGCGCTGTATGGCGAGGCCTCGCCTGACCAGTTCCAGCTGATCGTCGACAAGTACGAAGGCATGAACCGCGGTCGTCCGAGCCACGAAGAAGCAGGCAGCAAAGATCTGGCCACCACCGAGTCGAGTGCGCAACCAGCTGCCGGTGCAGAGGAGTAAGAGATGTTCGGTAAATTAACCCTGGAGGCGATACCCTTCCACGAGCCGATAGTCATGGTGACCCTTGCCATGATTGCGCTCGGGGGTATTGCTGTCGTTGGTGCTATCACCTATTTCCGCAAGTGGACCTACTTGTGGACCGAGTGGCTGACCACTGTCGACCACAAGAAAATCGGGGTGATGTACATCGTCGTCGCGATGGTCATGCTGCTGCGCGGCTTTGCCGACGCCATCATGATGCGTACCCAGTTGGCCGCCGCTACCGGTGGCTCCGAAGGCTACCTGCCGCCTGAACACTATGACCAGATCTTCACCGCTCACGGTGTGATCATGATCATCTTCATGGCGATGCCGTTCTTCACCGGCCTGATGAACCTTGCAGTTCCGCTGCAAATCGGTGCACGTGACGTTGCCTTCCCGTTCCTCAACTCCCTGAGCTTCTACCTGCTGCTGGCAGGCGTGCTGCTGGTCAACATCTCGCTGGGCGTTGGTGAATTCGCCAAGACCGGCTGGGTTGCCTATCCGCCGCTTGCGGGTATTCAGTACAGCCCTGGGGTGGGTGTCGACTACTACATCTGGGCGCTACAGCTATCAGGTTTGGGTACGACACTGACCGGCGTGAACTTCCTCGTCACCGTGATGAAGATGCGCGCACCTGGCATGAAGCTGATGGACATGCCGATCTTCACCTGGACCTGCACCTGGGCCAACGTGCTGATCGTGGCTTCGTTCCCGATTCTGACCGCTGCACTGGCACTGCTGACTGTCGACCGTTATCTGGACTTCCACATTTTCACCAACGAGCTTGGTGGGAACCCGATGATGTACGTCAACCTGTTCTGGGCCTGGGGTCACCCTGAGGTTTACATCCTGATCCTGCCGGCCTTCGGCGTGTTCTCGGAAGTGACTTCGACCTTCTCTGGCAAGCGTCTGTTCGGCCACCACTCGATGATCTACGCATCGGGCGCCATTGCCGTTCTGGGCTTTGCTGTATGGCTGCACCACTTCTTCACCATGGGTGCCGGCGCCAGCGTCAACACCTTCTTCGGCCTGGCGACGATGCTGATCTCCATTCCGACCGGTGTGAAGCTGTTCAACTGGCTGTTCACCATGTACCAGGGCCGTGTGCGCTTCACCGCACCGATGCTGTGGACCCTGGGCTTCATGATCACCTTCTCGATCGGTGGTATGACCGGCGTTCTGCTGGCTGTTCCGGGTGCTGACTTCGTGCTGCACAACAGCCTGTTCGTGATCGCTCACTTCCACAACGTGATCATCGGTGGTGCGGTATTCGGCTACATCGCCGGCTTCGCCTACTGGTGGCCAAAAGCGTTCGGCTTCAAGCTGAACGAGAAGTGGGGCAAAGCTGCCTTCTGGTTCTGGATCTCCGGCTTCTACGTAGCGTTCATGCCGCTGTACGCCCTGGGCTTCATGGGCATGACCCGTCGTCTGAACCACTCCGACAACCCACTGTGGGAACCCTACCTGTACGTAGCCGTTGCCGGCGCCGTACTGATCCTGTTCGGTATCGCCTGCCAGCTGATCCAGATCGTCGTTTCGATCCGCGATCGCGAGCAGAACCTGGACGTGACCGGCGACCCATGGGGCGGCCGTACTCTGGAGTGGTCGACTTCCTCGCCACCTCCGTTCTACAACTTCGCCCACATGCCTGAGAAAGTTGGCCTGGACTGCTGGAACGAAGCCAAGGAAGCCGGTGTTGCCTACAAGGTGCCTGGCAAGTACGAAGCGATCCACATGCCGAACAACACCGCTACCGGTCTGTTCATGGGTATGTTCCTGACTGTCTTCGGTTTCGCTTTCATCTGGCACATCTGGTGGCTGGTGGGCGCAAGCCTGTTGGCAACCATCGCAGTCTTCGTTCGCCACGCTGCGCGTGACGACCAAGGCTACATGGTTCCGGCCGAAGAAGTGGCGCGCATCGAAGGCGAGCGTCTGAAAGCGCTGGCCCACGCAGGTGCTCTGCCTGCCGGCGCACGTGTCGAATCGTTTGAACGGGTGTAATCAATGTCCAGTCAAGTAATCCACGGTGGCGCGCATGGTCATGACCATGCTCACGATGACCACCACCACGACTCGGGCCAGATGACCGTCCTCGGTTTCTGGCTGTACCTGATGACCGACTGCATCCTGTTTGCGTCGCTCTTCGCCACCTACGCGGTGCTGTCCGGCAGTTTTGCCGGCGGCCCGTCGGGTCATGACATCTTCCAGCTCGACTTCGTAGCGGTTGAAACGCTGTTCCTGCTGCTGTCCTCGATCACCTTCGGCTTCGCCATGCTGAAGATGTTCGATGGCAAGAAAGCGGGCGTACTGGGCTGGTTGGCAGTGACCTTCCTGTTCGGTGCAGGCTTCATCGCGATGGAAATCTATGAATTCCATCACCTGATCGGCGAGGGCTTCGGCCCAACCCGCAGTGGCTTCCTGTCGGGCTTCTTCGCCCTGGTAGGTACCCACGGTCTGCACGTGACCGCCGGCCTGATCTGGATGGCAATCATGATGTACCAGATCAACAAGCACGGCATCACGCCGACCGCCAAGACCCGCATGAGCTGCCTGAGCCTGTTCTGGCACTTCCTGGACGTGGTCTGGATCTGCGTATTCACCGTCGTCTACCTGCTGGGGGTTCTGTAATGGCTAACGCACACGACACTCATCACGAAGGTAACCACGGCAGCGTCAAGTCGTACATGATCGGCTTCATCCTGTCGATCATCCTAACCGCGATTCCGTTTGGCCTGGCCATGTCGCCAAGCCTGCCGAAGAACCTGACCGTTCTGATCATCGTGGCCATGGCCGTGATTCAGGTAGTGGTACACCTGGTGTACTTCCTGCACATGGACCGCTCGAAAGAGCAGCGCTCCAATGTGTCGACGTTCCTGTTCACCACCCTGGTAATCGCTCTGCTGGTCGGCCTGTCGCTGTGGATCATGTTCAGCATCCACTTCGAAATGATGGCCAAGTGAGGTAAGACTGCATGTCCGTTAAGCACTTTATCCAAATCACCAAACCGGGGATCATTTTCGGTAACGTGCTTTCCGTGGCAGGCGGTTTCTTCCTTGCCTCGAAGGGCCATGTGGATTTCGCTCTGTTCCTGGCGGTGGTGATCGGTACTTCGTTGGTGGTGGCGTCCGGATGCGTGTTCAACAACTGCATCGACCGTGACATCGACCACAAGATGGAGCGCACCAAGAACCGCGTCATGGTGCAGGGCGGCATGTCGCTGCCCATCGCGCTGGCCTATGCCACCCTTCTTGGGGTGGCCGGCTTCAGCTTGCTGTATGTGCAGGCCAACCCGCTGGCGGCGTTCTGCGCAGCGGTAGGCTTCGTGGTCTACGTCGGTTTCTACAGCCTCTGGCTCAAGCGTAAATCGGTGCACGGCACCTTGGTCGGCAGCCTGTCCGGTGCCATGCCTCCGGTGATCGGCTACTGCGCCGTGAGCAACAGCTTCGACCTGGCTGCGGTGACCCTGCTGGTGATGTTCAGCCTGTGGCAGATGCCGCACAGCTTTGCCATTGCCATCTTCCGCTTCAAGGATTACAGCGCTGCCAACATTCCGGTACTGCCGGTGGCGCGCGGTATTCTTGCGGCGAAGAAGCAGATCGTGCTGTACGTGCTGGCCTTCCTGCTCGCGACCTTGATGCTCACCCTTGGCGGGTATGCCGGCCTCGGCTACCTGGCCGTGGCGGCCGCCATGGGCCTTTACTGGCTGTACATGGCCTGGGGCGGCTACAAAGCTGAAGACGACAGCAAGTGGGCGCGCAAGGTGTTCGGCTTCTCCATCCTGACCGTCACTGCCCTAAGCGTGATGATGTCGGTGGACAGCCAAACTGCTGCTGATGTGCTGATGACCTACGCACGCTGATCGAGGCGAGTGCTTCACCCAAAACCCGGCCATAGTGCCGGGTTTTTTATGCCTGGGATTTGGGTGTTGGCCCCTGTTAGGGTAAGAAACTTATATCTTTGAATTTCAAAAAAATAATCTAAAAAAATTTATAAAAACAAGAAATTGTCCTTTACATGGATCCTGTTTCGGCACTATCTTCTGATTCAGGCCGCCGCAGCGGCCAGCGTCGCTCGGACGGTTCCGGGCGCTTACGTCAGTTGAGGAAACCATGTCCAATCCTGGTTCGCCGCGCCGTTTCGCGCGCATCGATCGTCTTCCGCCCTACGTCTTCAACATCACTGCCGAACTCAAGATGGCTGCCCGCCGCCGTGGCGAAGACATCATCGACCTCAGCATGGGCAACCCCGATGGGGCGACACCCGCGCACATCGTCGAAAAGCTGGTGCAGGTCGCTCAGCGCGATGACACCCATGGTTATTCCACCTCTCGCGGCATTCCTCGCCTGCGCCGCGCCATCTCCAACTGGTACAAGGCGCGCTACGAGGTCGACATCGACCCGGAAAGCGAAGCCATCGTCACCATCGGCTCGAAAGAGGGCCTGGCGCACCTGATGCTCGGCACCCTCGATCACGGTGATACCGTACTGGTGCCCAACCCAAGCTATCCGATCCACATCTACGGCGCGGTGATCGCCGGCGCCCAGGTGCGTTCCGTGCCGCTGGTGCCAGGTGTGGACTTCTTCAACGAGCTGGAGCGGGCGATTCGCGAGTCGATCCCCAAGCCGAAGATGATGATTCTTGGCTTCCCGTCGAACCCCACGGCCCAATGCGTGGAGCTGGACTTCTTCGAGCGCGTGGTGGCCCTGGCCAAGCAATACGATGTACTGGTGGTGCACGATTTGGCTTATGCCGACATCGTCTACGACGGCTGGAAGGCGCCATCGATCATGCAGGTGCCGGGTGCCAAGGACATTGCGGTGGAGTTCTTCACCCTGTCCAAGAGCTACAACATGGCCGGCTGGCGCATCGGTTTCATGGTCGGTAACCCCGAGCTGGTCAGCGCCCTGGCGCGGATCAAGAGCTACCACGACTACGGCACCTTCACCCCGCTACAGGTGGCGGCCATTGCCGCGTTGGAGGGGGACCAGCAATGTGTGCGCGACATCGCCGAGCAGTACCGTCAGCGCCGCAATCTGCTGGTCAAGGGCCTGCATGAGCTGGGCTGGATGGTCGACAACCCGAAGGCGTCGATGTACGTGTGGGCCAAGATCCCGGAGCACTATGCACACTTGGGTTCTCTGGAGTTCGCCAAGAAGCTGCTGGCCGAAGCCAAGGTCTGCGTGTCGCCGGGTATCGGTTTTGGTGACTATGGCGACGACCACGTGCGCTTTGCCCTGATCGAGAACCAAGATCGCATTCGCCAGGCCATTCGCGGGATTCGCCAGATGTTCCGGGCCGATGGGCTGACCCAGAAGTAACGCCCCGCCCACGCCCGCTTCGGCGGGCGCGGACGGGCGGATCAATGGCAAACTATTTTTGCATCACCCCTCTTCTCAGCCGACCTGGCTTAGATTACAAATGGCGCGCGGGCTGAGCCCCGATAACAACAACCTTCCCTCCGTGCCATCATGTCCGAATATAACCCTTGCCTTGACTGCGGCGCCTGCTGCGGGTACTTCCGTGTGTCCTTCTTCTGGGGCGAATGCCAGTCTGCCGGCGGTGTCGTGCCCGATGACTTGGTGGTGCAGATCAATCCCTCCCGTGTTGCCATGATCGGCACCGACGCCAAGCCATGCCGCTGTGTCAGCCTACAGGGCGAAATCGGTACCCAGGTGGCGTGCACCATTTACGCCAACCGCTCCAGCCCGTGCCGCGAGTTCCAAGCATCGTGGGAGGGTGGCTTGCATAACCCTAGTTGCGATGATGCGCGGGCCGCTTACGGGTTGCCGCCACTGACACCACCTGGGGCCAACGAGCCGCACTGGCCGGATGAAGGCGCGGAGGTGGCCTGAGCATCTTCCCAACTGCCGCGCCTGAGGGTGTTGGCCGATAGGGTGCTGCGCAGTCAAGGTCGGGCGCCGCTAGCGCGGCGTTCGATGGCCGCCTTGCCCTAAAGCCAAGACATACACCCCCAGCCCCACATGACGTTAAACTGTCATCTCCCCAGCAATGGACAGGAGATCCGGTGTGACCCCACCCCGCAGCTTCCCCAGTGACCTCTGCCTTGACAGCCCGCGCCTGCAATTGCGGCCGATGCGCCATGCCGATGCGGCGCAATGGCTGAAAATCATGGCCGACCCAGAGGTCATGCGCTACTGGCACCACGCCCCCTGGCAAGATTTGGCCGAAGCTGAAAGTGCCCTGGCGGCAGACCGCGAGGCCTATGCCAATGGCGAGCAACTCAAGCTGGGCATGTACCGTCGCGATACCGGCGAACTGATCGGCATGGTCCAACTGTTCAACATCGACGATGGCTCGCGCCGAGGCGAAATCGGCTATTGCCTTGCCAGCGCAGTGCAGGGCAGAGGCTACATGGACGAGGCATTGACCTGCTTCATCGACTACATCGCCCACACCCTGCACATGCGCCGCCTCGAGGGCGAGATCGACCCGCGCAATCAAGGCTCGGCCCGCACCCTGGAACGCCAGGGTTTCGTGCTTGAAGGGACGCTGCGGGCACGCTGGTGCGTGAACGGCGAGCTTACCGACTCGGGAATCTATGGCCTGCTGCTCGAACCGCCGGTCGCATGAACATATCCCGCTTGCCTGGGTGGTACTTGACGTTGAGCCTGGCCCTGTACCTGCTGAGCCTGGCCTTCGACGGGGCCCAGATGAGCGCAGGCCGGCACATGCCTGCCCTGCAGATGTTCCTGTATGGCCCTTGGGGCGTACCTTTTGGCATGTTTCAGTGGTTTGCCAACCCGCTGTTCGGGTTGGCCATTCTCTGCCATCGGCGCCTGCGCAGGCTGGCTTTGCTATTGGGGTTGGCGGCGCTGTACCTGGCGGCCAGCAGCTTTGCCATTGAGCGTCTGCCGGATAACATCAGCTATGCATTTTCCGAGCGCATCGGTTTCGGCGCCGGTTTCTACCTTTGGTTGGCAGCTATGGTGGTGTTCAGTGCAGGCCAGGCCTGGCAGTGCGCAGTGGCGCGCAGCCGCAACGAGGTACCGGCCTGGAACTGGTTGGATGTCACACTGATCGCGGCGCTGGCCGTGGCCGCTTATGCGGCGACGCAGATGCCTTCTTTGCAATTCGAGCCGGGCAAGGTGCTGATGCCGCCAGAGCCTGTGCAAACCCTATGAAAGGATTTGCCATGAACCCACGCTATCTGCTGCTACTGGCCTTTTTTGCACCCGTGGCCCTGGGCGATGAAAATACACCGGCCTACAGCCAGTGCATGGACAACGCCTCCAGTACAGTGGCCATGAGCCGTTGCATCCAGGCCCAGACCCAGCTTCAGGATCAGCGACTGAACCGGGTATACAAACAACTCGCCAGCAAGCTTGAAAGCGGCCCGCAGAAGCAGCTGCGCGATGTCCAGCGCCAGTGGATCGCTTTTCGTGACAGCAACTGTGCCTTCCATGTGCAAGCCAGTGGCGGCACGCTTGCGCAACTGGAGGGCGGCATGTGCGTGCTGAACATGACCCGCGAGCGCGCCGCAGAGCTCGAAAGGGTGCTCAGCCCCGGGCAATGAGCCGTGCGGCGCGGGCCTTGAGGTACTCGCGCACTTCACCGGCCGCCCCGGCAAACTCGATCCGCTCGGCCTTGGCCTCACGTTGGTAGGCATACATCGGGTCGTAGTATTCCTTGAGCAAGCCTTCGATCCAGCCACGGTGCAAGTCCACTGCGCCGCTGCGCAATTGCTCATCCAGCGCTTGATGCAGCATCGTGGATAAACGCTGAAAGCGCTCACCGCCCAGGCGCTTGTGGATATTGGCCATGCTCTGTTGCATGCGTTGGGCATACAAGTGGCGGCCTTGATCCTGCCCGTGCACGTCGACGAATTCGGCGCACAGTTTGACCACGTAATCGCGAAGGATACGCTGCACTCGCTGTTCGAAGCTGTCCTCAAGCCACACCAGAGGGTAGTGCTGCATGCCCAGGTAGAGCGCCAGCGGTACCGTGCAGCTGCCCACGATGCGGCCTTCGTCTTCGAGCACGAACTGTTCGATACCCCGCGCGCGTTTTTTCAGCACATCGATGGCGAGTTTGTTCTCGAAGTCGATCTGCGCCGGCTGCGCGGTGGCGCGTTTGCCAAAGCTGGAGCCGCGATGGTTGGCGTGGCCTTCAAGGTCGAGCACGTTGTCGAGCTGCTGCAGCACGTCGGTCTTGCCGGTGCCGGTAAGGCCGCCGACGAGTACGAAATCGCATTGCTCTACGGCCTGATCGGTGGTTTGCAGCAAAAAGCTGCGGATCGCCTTGTAGCCACCCTTGATGCGCGGGTAGTCGATGCCCGCTTCTTCGCGCAGCCATTGCTGCACGATCAGCGAGCGCAGGCCACCGCGGGCGCAGTACAGGTAGCCATCAGGGTGGGCCTTGGCGAAACTGGCCCAGGCATGCAACCGCTCGCGTTTGGTCGCGCCGCTGACCAGCTGATGGCCAAGGGTGATGGCTGCGGCCTGGCCCTGTTGTTTGTAGCAGGTGCCGACCTTCTGCCGTTCCTGGTCGGTCATCAGTGGCAAGTTGACGGTGCCGGGGAAGGCGCCTTTGGCGAATTCGATCGGCGCGCGCATGTCCATCATCGGTGCGTCGTCGAGAAACAGTTGGCGAAAGTCGGTGCAGTCGTGGCGCATCAATTCACCTCGACCGCGTGGCTCTGTCGTTCGACCAGCAGGCCGATCGGTGCCAAATCCAGGCCCAGCTCGTGGGCCACTGCCAAAAATTGCGCCTCGCCTTCTGGGGCGACGGCAACCAGCAGGCCACCGCTGGTTTGCGGATCGCACAGCAGGTGCTTCTGCGCGTCGCTCAGTGCGCCAAGCTTGTGCCCGTAGCTGTCGAAGTTGCGCAGGGTGCCGCCAGGGATGCAGCCCTCGGCCAGGTAATGGTCGACACTCGGCAGGCGAGGCACGGCAGCGTAGTCCAGCTGAGCGGTCAGGCCGCTGCCCTCGGCCAGTTCGACCAAGTGCCCGAGCAGGCCGAAGCCGGTCACATCAGTCATTGCCTTGACTGCTTCGAGTTTGCCGAAGCGGCTGCCTGGGGTGTTGAGCGTACACATCCAATCGCGGGCCAAGCCTTGGTCCTGCGCACGCAGCTTGGCCTTTTTCTCGGCGGTGGTGAGGATGCCGATGCCCAGTGGTTTGGTCAGGTAAAGGCGGCAGCCGGCGGTGGCGGTATCGTTACGCTTGAGGTGGCGCCTGCTCACCACGCCCGTCACGGCCAGGCCGAAGATCGGTTCAGGGGCGTCGATGGAATGGCCGCCGGCCAATGGGATGCCAGCCTCGGCGCACACGGCGCGGCCGCCACGGATGACTTCGCGGGCAACTTCGGGCGGCAGTACGTTGACCGGCCAGCCGAGGATGGCGATGGCCATCAGCGGGTCACCGCCCATGGCGTAGATATCGCTAATGGCATTGGTGGCGGCAATGCGGCCGAAATCGTAAGGGTCATCGACGATTGGCATGAAGAAGTCGGTGGTCGATACCACCCCGCGCTCCTCGTCCAGGGCATAGACGGCGGCGTCGTCACGTGAGGCGTTACCGACCCACAGCTTCGGGTCCAGTGCCTGGACGCCGCTTTCGGCGAGGATCACATCCAGCACCTTGGGGGAAATCTTGCAGCCGCAGCCAGCGCCATGGCTGTACTGGGTCAGGCGAATTGGCTCGCTCACGTGTACCTCGAAAAGGGCAGTTTAGTGCGCCGATTGTAGCAAAGCTGGCCTTTACGACCGTGGCTCTTATACTTGCCACGGTCGGCGCGGATGCCGGCCTTTGTCAGCAACCGTCCTGGAGAACTCTCATGCTCAAACGCCCCCTGGCGCTCGCCGCCGGTTTCGTGTTGTCCTGCTGCGCCGTAGCCGCCCAGGCCGCCGACACCCTGCGGGTCAGCGCCATCCCCGACGAGGCGCCGACCGAGCTGCTGCGCAAGTTCAAGCCGTTGGGCGAGTATCTGTCCAAGCAACTGGGCATGGACGTGAAGTTCGTACCGGTGGCCGACTACCCGGCAGTGGTCGAGTCACTGGCCAGCGACCGCCTGGACATGGCCTGGCTGGGCGGCTTCACATTCGTCCAGGTCCACCTGAAAGACCCGACCGCCACACCGCTGGTACAGCGTGAGCAGGACGCGCAGTTCACGTCCAAGTTCATCACCGCTAACCCGGACGTCAAAAGCCTGGCCGACCTCAAAGGCAAGTCGTTCGCCTTCGGCTCGATCTCTTCCACCTCGGGCAGCCTGATGCCGCGTTACTTCATGCTCAAGCAGGACAACATCAAGCCTGAGAACTATTTCAGCCGTGTGGCCTATTCCGGTGCCCATGACGCCACCGTTGCCTGGGTGCAGGCTGGCAAGGTCGATGGCGGGGTGCTCAATGCCAGCGTGTGGCAAAAGCTGGTCGATGCCGGCAAGGTCGATACCAGCAAGGTCAAGGTCTTCGCTACCACGCCGACCTACTATGACTACAACTGGACCGTGCGCGGCAACATGGACCCTGCGCTGAAAGCGAAGATCAAACAGGCGTTTCTCGACCTTGACCCTGCCAAGCCGGAGGACAAAGCCATTCTCGACTTGCAGGCAGCCAGCCGCTTCATCGAAACCAACCCTGACAACTATGCGGGCACCGAGCAAGCTGCACGTGAGGCCGGCCTGCTCAAGTGACTATTCATGTGCAGGGCGCCAGCCTGCGCCATGGCCAGGTGCGCGCGCTTGATGCGGTCGATTTGCGAATCGCCAAGGGCGAGCGGGTGGCGATCATCGGACCTTCGGGCGCTGGCAAGTCCAGCCTGCTGCACCTGATGGCCACCGCTGTGCAGCCCACAGGCGGGCACCTGGAACTGTTCGGTGAACAGCCCTGGGCGATGCCTGCCAGGGCTCGCCAGCGCCTGCGCGGGCGTATTGGCTTGGTGCATCAGGCGCCGCCGCTGCCACCGCGCCAACGTGTGGTGACCGCCGTGCTGGCGGGCCGCCTGGGGCAATGGGGGCTGCTGCGTGGCTTGTTCAATCTGATATACCCCACGGATCTGCCGGGTGCCCGTCAAGCGCTGGCCGAGCTGGGCCTGGCCGACAAACTGTTTGTGCAGTGCGGGCAGTTGTCCGGGGGCCAGTTGCAGCGAGTGGGCATTGCCCGAGCGTTATACCAGCGCCCGCAGCTGCTGTTGACCGACGAGCCGGTCTCGGCCATGGACCCGGTACTGGCTGACCACAGCCTGGCCTTGCTCAACCGCCACGCCCTGGCCAATGACGTGACCCTGGTGGCCAGCCTGCATTCGGTGGACTTGGCGTTGGCGCATTTTCCGCGGGTAATCGGTATTCGTGAGGGGCAGGTCGCGTTCGATTGCCCGGCCGAGGCAGTCACCCAGCAGTTGCTGGATGCGCTCTACGCCAACGAGCAGCTGGGCTCACCCGTACAACCCCAAGAACCGGCGCTGACGGTGCAGATTCCGCGATGCTGAGCGCCGATACTCGCGACCCGGCTGCATTACCCCGGTTGCTGGTGACCCTGCTGGTGTTGGCCGTGCTTTGGCCTGGCCTGCAACTGAGCGAGATCAACCCAGGGGTGTTGCTGCAGGCAGAAAACCGTCAGCAAATCGCCAGTTTCACCCGCGCTTTCTGGCCCCCGGCGCACAGTGCTGATTTTCTCGAGTTGCTATACCAGTCCACCTTGCAGACCCTTGCCGTGGCGACTGCCGGCATGGCCTTGGCCTTGCTGCTGGCAGTTCCCTGCAGCCTGCTGGCCAGCCGTGCGCTATCGCTGCGCGCTGCGTCACGCGGGGGCCGTGCGGGGCTGTGGTCGCGGCTGGTGCGCCTGCCTGTGCGCAGCTTGCTGATTTTTCTGCGCAGCGTGCCGGAGATCGTCTGGGCGTTGCTGTTCGTGCGGGCCGTGGGCCTTGGGCCTACGGCGGGGGTATTGGCGATCGCCATTACTTACAGCGGCATGTTGGGCAAAGTCTATGCAGAGATCTTCGAGTCGGTGGACCAGCGCCCGGCCCATGCTTTGCTACAGGGCGGCAGTGGTCGGTTGGCGGCGTTCTGTTACGGTATCTTGCCCAACGCCTCGGCAGAGGTGGTGTCCTATACCGTGTACCGCTGGGAGTGCGCCGTGCGCGCATCGGTGGTGATGGGCTTTGTCGGTGCAGGTGGCCTGGGGCAGCAGATCGACCTGTCGATGCGCATGTTCGCAGGCGGTGAGGTGGCGAGTATGTTGCTGGCGTTCCTCGGCCTGGTGCTGCTGGCGGACCTGCTCAGTCGTTTCCTGCGTGGGCGGCTGGCATGAGCCGGGTTGTGAATCTATTGGTGCTCGCCGCGATTGTGGCGGCAGTGGCAGCGTCGTTCGGCTACCTGGACCTGGACCTGCATGCGTTGGTCGGCGATGGCGGGCTCGGGCAGATGGGCGCATACGCTGCGCGCTTTATGCATCCGGATTTTTTCGGCGAGCACCTGCGGGCAGTCGGGCGTGGTGCGCTGGAAACCCTTGCCATGTCGGGGATGGGCACCTTGCTGGCGATGCTGCTGGGCCTGTTGCTGGCCCTGCCGGCAGCGGGCCGTTTCGGCTGGCCGCTGCAATCCGTTGCGCGGCTGCTGCTCAATGCGCTGCGGGCGATTCCCGAACTGGTATGGGCGGCCTTGACGGTGCTGGCGGCGGGGCTAGGGCCCAACGCTGGCACCCTGGCTTTGGCGCTTCACACTACAGGGGTGCTGGGGCGACTATTCGCCGAGGCACTGGAGAACGCACCGGCGGCACCCGCTGCGGCCATTCGCCTGCAGGGTAGCGGGCAGGTAGCGGCGTTCTGCTTTGGCACGTTGCCCAATTTGTGGCCGCAGTTACTTGCGTACAGCCTTTACCGCTGGGAAAACAACATTCGCATGGCCAGCGTTTTGGGCTTCGTCGGCGCTGGGGGGCTGGGGCAGATGCTCTACACCACCCTGAGCCTGTTCCAGGAAGCCCAGGCCAGCACGGTGATCATGGCCATGTTGCTGCTGGTGCTGCTGGTCGATGCTTTGAGTGATGTGCTACGCCAGCGCTACGTGCGGGCTTGAGCGGGCTCAAGTCATGAAACCAACTCACCACATTGTGCTTCACGTTGCATCGACTCCAAGTTGCGCTCGATGGTCTCGCAGATGCTATCCATCTGGATCTGATGCTCGCTGGAGCGGAACGGGCTCTGCAGGTCGGTCCCGATTCGTTCGATGGCCAGCAGCATGAAGCCCACCACCGTCGATGCCAGCGGTGTGAACCAACCCAGTGACTCCACCAGCCCCACCGGTACGATCAAGCAGAACAGGGTGATGAACAACCGCGGAAAATACACGTAAGGGTACGGCAATGGGGTATTGGCGATGCGCTCCATGCCGCCCTGGGCGTTGGACAGGTCTACCAGTGTCGATTCAAGGCGCGCCAGACGGATGCTGTCGAGTCGGCCGGCCTGGTATTCCCGGGCCAGGAATCCTGCCGAGCCGCTGAGGATGTCGTTGGCGAAGTTGTTGGAGCGGTTGCGCCGTTCGAACTCACCCGGCGGGATGAATGCCATCAGCTCCTCTGGGCAGGCCTGCCCTTTGAGGTGCGAAGCCAGGCAGTTCACGTAGGCGATATGCCGACGCAGCAGCGTGGCTTTGACCGGGTTCGGGCTGCCGTCGGGGTCATCGATCAGCGTCAAGGTCTGGCGTGCGAAACTGCGCGAGCTGTTCACCAGCGCACCCCACAACGTCCGCGCTTCCCACCAGCGGTTATAGGCACTGCTGTTGCGAAAGCTCACCAGCACCACCAGCGCCGAACCCAGCAAGGTCAGCGGGATCAGTGGCAGAGTGAACTTGCTGTCGAGAAACAGCATGAAGTCGATGGTAACCAACACGTCCCATACCAGTAGCCAGACCAGCGACCAGCCGATGTAGCCGAAGGTCTTGACGATCAAGCGGTATTTGCGGGCGATGACGTCTTTCACGGGGCTGTCTCGAAAAGCCAGAGATGCAGGATGTGACGTCATTCGATGCGGTTGGTTCTGGGGGCATGGCGCCACGCTGTTACTGAACGTGTTGTTTCATCTGGCCTAACCCCCGTGGCGTATCAAGGCTTATTCGCCACCGCGACAAAGCCTTTGATGGCCGCAGGCGCGCCCTGGGGCTTGCTCCTGTGAGCCAGATACTGGAAACGGCGCCATTCCTTGTCGATTTCGCTGTAGGACATGAAAACGCTGATCCGTTGCTTGTCGGCAAGGTCTGGCCGAGTGCGGGCATCTATCTGGTCTTTGGCGATGTACGCCACATTCATTCCGACCACATTGCCGTCGTCGGCGAACACCGGCCCACCGGACATGCCTTTGGTGATCGGGCCATCATGCACCGAGTAGAAGACGCTGCCTGGCGTACCGCTCAGACGCACCAGCGAGGCGAGGGTATGGCCTTTGCCCTGTACCGGCATCATCAAACTGTTGAAGCCGACCGCCGTCACCGATTCGCCTGGGACGAACTGGCGCCATTGGGGCACTTTATTGGCCTTGTGCTTGAAGAACACCACATCGCCCAACCCTTCGTGGACCACATTGCGAAGGAAAGGGGTGTGCTTGGCAGTGACGGCGTACTCTTCATTCCACTGGATGGCGGTCGCCATCAGCAGCATCGGCAGGGGGGCGCCAGAGGTAACGACAAAAGCCTGATCGTAGACGGGGTCGGAAACGTAAGCGGTCGGCATTCCATTGCACCCACTCAGCAGCGTCATTGCTGCTAGCCAAGGTGCGGTTTTGTTCATGGGGCACGCAGTAGTGGTGGATAAAGGCGCGACTATGGCTAAGTGCCACTACTGAGGCAATACTTTTGGCATATAACCGACGAATGACAGCTTATGGCCATTATCGGAGACCTGGCCAATTGATTGCTTGGATGCGCGGCGTGGGCGAGGTCAGCAGGTTGGCGCCAAAAGTGGTACGGGTGGGACCGAACGGCAGGCGAAAAAAAACCGACCCGAGGGTCGGTTTTTTCCGGATTTTGGTGCCCGAGGGAGACTCGAATAAGCCAATGAATATAGGGAATTTTCACTGGATATTTTCTGGGGATACACAAGGGGATACAAGGCATTCTCGACTAGGTGATTCCTGTGTCATTTTTTCGAAGGCCATACCTTCCAGCTAGGTTTACGCAGCGGAGGGCGATGATAAAAAGAGGCCTTCGGTCTAACACCACATGGGCTCGGTCTGAAACGAAAATGGGTTGACCTCGAGCCCCAGCCCCATGCGAGGATCCCCGACTGATGCTCCCTTCAAAGCCGACCACCCCAAGTGGTTAAGGGCCTTGGCTATCCCAGAGCTTGGCGGGATTCCCTAAGCCCGCTTCAAGACCACGAGGGGTAGGTTTTGGCTAGCGATTTCCAGGACGGGAAATTTAAGCCAGTTTTTCTTTCAATATGTTGCGGAGCATGTTCTCTCTTAGAGTGATGAAGTTTGAAAAGTTTGTGATGTCTAGATCGGTGTCGGGAATCAAATAGCGATTCAAAAAGAACTCTTTGTTACCAGAGAAACCTGGGCGGCTTGTGATCCATGAATGAAGGTCACTGCCGTTTTTCGATTGGTTTTCATTGGCATCTAGCATCTGGAGATTTTTAATTGAGTTGTATGTTTCCCAGTCGTCGTAGTGTGCGCTAGATGCTGGAATATTTGAATACATGATCTCAGGGTGTAAGTGATCTTTGTGGAAATTATTGTTCCTATAGTCCATGTCGGGGTATAGTAAGGCTAAGATCGAGAACGCATACTTTTCATCCTTCTGAGTCATCAGAAGTTCGCTGATAAACTCATCGCTGATACCTAGGTCTTTACGAATGTGTTGATTGATATCGGCTACGGGGAAACTTGTCTGTGCGGGATCAATGGGAGAGCTCAAGACATCATCTGTGAAGCCTCTACGAATTTGATTGAGTACGCTATCTGTTTGAGCGCCAAACAAGCGTTTTACCAGAGCTGTGTGAATCCATTTTCGAATTACATCACGATCTTGTGCGTATTCGATTTTGCTGTCGAATCCCTTGTAGATGTTTCGATGATACAGGTAGTAGATGATCGGCAATACAGCATTTTTAGAAGTTAAAGTGGTGTCAACAAAGCCAAAAGATTTTACAAGATCAAACGCGGATAATATTGAGTCGCGAATGTTGAGCCATTCTTTTTCAAAGTTTTGTGCATTAGCTTTGGAGAAGTTTGTTACCTTGAACTTAATATCTTTGCTGTGAAGAAAAAGGAACGTTTTTAGAACGAAGTCTTTAGTAATAGTAAAGCCTTTATCAACAATTGCGTCTGTGAGTGCATGAATTTCTTTTCGCGCGTCAATGGTATCCCAGTTGGCGACCGCAATCGACATGATTAGGTCTGAAAAGTTAAGGGGCTCGCCACCACTGTTGATTCTGATGAAAATATTCAGAGCTTTATCGATATTCTGTTCAGTTTCTAAGAAGAAGTTGATAATTGGTTTTGAGTGAACGATGTTTTTGAGTGTAGCTAAAGTTTTGTAAGAGAACTCATGTGCTTTGAGATTATGTGCGTCTAGGTATTTGTTGAACTCGAAGTCATCAGACAGGCCATATATTTCTGAGACTTTAAACCAGGACTCCTTGTCGTGCTCGTACTCTTCGTTTGTTAGGAATTTGAACTCAAACTGTCGGCCGTCTTCCTCGTTCTCTAGCGGCTTGACAATATTTAGATATAGGAGCCTGGTCGGATAGACTCGTTCTGAGTCCTCTTCTCGCAAACGTGGAGTTCTATAAGCATAGCTTCCCCGAAGTCCGATATATAAAGAGGTTAATCGCTGTTGGCCATCAAGTATTGCGGTAAAGTCGCTGTGGCCAGTAGTGCTAAATTCCTCGTTGTGGGTTTTATATCGTTGGCGAAACTCTCGGATAAATTTGTAAAATTTAAACTGGTTTTTCGTGATGTCTTCAACGCGCCAGAACAAAAAAGAGCTAATGGGATAGTTGCGCATGATGGAGTCGAAAAGCCATTCAATCTTGCTGTGGCTCCATTCAAATTCCCGCTGAATAGATGGTAAAAGATACCTGTTGTTTTCAATGTTCCTAATTGCTTCTGCTATGGTAATAGGTGTTTGAAATGACATTATTAACTACTCCGTGTCTTAATAACTAAAGGTCTGCATGTATGCAGCTGTGGTCTAGCATGGCCATGTGCCAACATGAAAAGATGTACAGATACGTCCTAGATCATCTGTAGTCAAGGGGCTAACCGGAAGCCGCAGCCCGCGCAGCGAGGTACGAGCGAGCAGGAACGGGTGAGGATTGGCGCTTAGCGTACCCTTGACGACATGCTTCGGGCGCAACCTGCCCGAGGGGGTGGGGAGAGCTTTACCTCCCCACCCCCGAGCGTCTGGGGCGGCCCCCAGGCCGGTGGCGCCCAAAGGGGGCGCGATTTTGCAAGGCGGGAACCGACGCGCAGGCAGTCCAGCGGCACGCTGGCCCACCATTAACGTAGTTAATGTGTAGTGGGTTACACTTTGTGTCTCAGAAAGTCGTTGCATAAAACTTTGCTCCATTTGCATACTTATTAAAAAATAAGAAGAGCAATAGGAGATGCCGTGATGATTAACTCTAACGTGATTGCTTTGCCAGCCGATAAGCGCAACCTCTGGATGCAAGCGGGAAAAACTTTCCCAGGAAAAAAGCTAAATGATGTGATGATAAGAGCACTTGCCGATATATCAGTCGGCCAGGAGCAAATGTATTTTTATGAGATCCGGCGCATAGATGCTCCGTTAGCTTTTGATGCGCTATTAACGATTCAGAGCACACGCGCTGCACATAGGTATATTGAGGCGGATCACGAAGGTTTTAGAGAAGTCCTAAGAGTTGAGCAGACGCTGTTTGACGCTATGATGAAAACTATATCTCTGCTGCTGGATGTCATTGCTGGAATACTCTTACCTCATTCGAGTGGTGGAGGTACACCGCCAGAGCCACCTTATGTTGTCGACAGCACTGAAGGCAAGCCATATGTGCCTACCTGGAAACGGAACTTGGCGAGAATTGACTTCGACGAGCCGGCTTTATGATGTACGGTATATTGCGTACTAAAAAGCTTAAAAGCCTAAATGCCGTGCGCCGGTCTTCTAATCACACCTTCAGAGAGCAGGCTACGCCTAACGCCGACCCCACCAGACTAAAACAAAATCGCACGGTCGGAGCCAGGAGCACTAGCCAACTCTTGGACGCTGTGCAGAGCCAGTTACCAAAGAAAAGGAGAAGCGATGCAGTTATCTGTATTGAATACCTAATAACCGCCTCCCCTGAGCTGTTTAAGCGCCATGGTGGCCATTTAGACGACTTGGGCGAAGGATATTTCAGTGACTCTCTTGCGTGGTTAAGGAAGCGCCATGGAGAGGCTAACGTCCTGAGTGCAACTGTGCACCTTGATGAATCGACGCCCCATATGGTCGCTTACGTAGTGCCTCGTACACAGGATGGACGATTGTCCTGTCGAGACTTCCTGGGCAGCCCCGCAAAGTTAAGGGAGATGCAAGACGACTTTCATCTTGCCTGCGGTTCCAAGCGCGGCTTGAAGCGTGGATTAAAAGGCTCCAAGGCTAAGCATGAAGCCGTAGCATCATTCTATACAGCCCTGACGGAATTTAACCTTGCGCCTCAGCTTTGCCGAAAGGACTACGCGGCTGCGGCGTTTGGGATTAAAACTGAGGCCTGGAAGCAGGCGGAAGTCATAGCACAGGCTAACAATTTGCTCGCAAAACGCGAGTTGCGTAGAAGAAAAGCAGATCGATCTAGGCAAAAGAAACTAGAGGCCATGAGATTAGACATCGTCGGAAAACAGCAGGCTGCTAAGCATCGAGAGATCGAAGACGCTATGAAAACTGCCGACCTTGAGCGTCGCTCCGAGTCCCTAGCTGAAAGAGAAAAAGAGATTCGTCAGATCGAGAGTCATGTCTTATCAATAGAAGCAGAGAGAGACGCCTTGGCGCGTCGCTTTGAAATTCTAGAGCTTAGTACAGGCGAAAAAAGAAAGGCCCCACAAGGGGGCCGTGAACTCGCAAATGAACGGAGTCTAAGTTGATTGAGGTCTGCTACTCCGAGTAGCTGGGTGTGGTGCCCACAAGCTTTTCACCAGTTCCTTCCCAGAGTGCTCCACCTCTTTGTTCGCGCAAGACTGACAATAGAACCCAATTCCTACGTAGTAAGGGGGCACTTCACTGCTGCCGCACATTTCACAGCCATCATAATAGGTCACGCCGTTCCTATCAATTAGCATAATTAGCCTCTCTTGGTGAGTATCGTTTATGACTGGGGTTGGAGCCGTGATGGCGTTTCTTGGAACACTATTAATAACTGTAACCGAATGGCTAAGCGTCCTCGATTTTGAATTTCCCCTGGCTGCAAATGTGATTATCACCGATCTTCAAGCCAATGATCTTGTATGTTTTCTCGCCGTAGACGGTTTTGCTCTCTTCTCTAATCAGCATCAGGGGAGCTACACCGTTATATTTCTTGAACAAGTCAGGTGCCTGGAGTAAATTTTTTAAGCCATAGGGGTTTCTCCAAATTTTTGTTTTTACAATTTCCGCCACCTCACCCTCCAGTGATTTGAAATCTTCCTCTTGAAGCTTGTTGACTGAGCGAATCAATGTGAGGACATTTTTTACTCCAAAAGGTTGGTACTGCCTTACTCGCATAGTTTGTAATGCTGCACGAACTCGCTCTCCGTGCCTGATTGATGCCAAGTCTTCCTGTTCCCGCAAATCATCGGTTTCTGCGTCCTTACCCTGGCTGTCAAAATTTGAAACGGCCGTGTCGAACCCTTTAGCGAGGTATTTGAATATGTAGCTTGAAGCACTGCCGATATTTGGATCTCCAATTTCAATTTTTAACTGTCCGTAGAGTGGGAATTGTTCCTTGCTAGCCTCAATGAACGGGTGGACTGCTTCGGGCGTGGCAAAAATCAAGAGATGCCAATGTACAGACCCATCTTTATGGGTTTCGGCTGTTCTGATACCAAAGTATGTGTCAATCCCGCTTTTAAAATTTCGCTTATTCAAGAGCGATCTAATGCGTGCCCAAGCTGAGGAAATATAATCATGACTTGCCTTAATTCCTAATTTGGGGTTATAGCTACATTTCCCTTTCAAAGGGTTCGGGTGGTATTCAGGCGGTGCTGTGTAGGTTACAAATAGCCATCCCATTCCCCGGTCTTTCGCAATAGATTCAAAATTTTTGGATATCCAATATAATTCTTTGAATCGATTTACAGCTGCCCGCTCAGCTAGTTCAGATAGCGAGATTTTGTTTCCTGTGTGAGTGTTTACGATTACCTTGCTACTCAGGTAATCATCTAGGTCGCTTTTTCTAAGTCTTATTTTTTCTACAGTAACATCAGAAGAATATAGCTGGGCTGCGTGAGAGAGGCCACCGACTGTTTTGAGTGCCGCTTCAGCATTGAGTCTTGCAATATCTGCTTCGTATTGTATTCGGCGCCTCCAATATTTTCGTGACATTGACTTTGCGATCACGGCCGGCGCAGAAGAACCAGTAATCGTGATTGCATAGAAGTTGGTTTTAAACTCGACCCTGGTGTTGAAATATTCAAAATCATAATCCTGGTTTGCTGAAAACTGTCCAGCTATTCTGACTGCCAGGTAGGATATCTGCTTCGGAGAAAGAGAATGGAGCGGGGGTAGTGACTCAGCCGTAACGGTCAAGCCAATAGTTGAGTAAATCTCTTTTTCCGTCTGTATTTTTCGTTCAGTTGGCACTGTGGTTCCTTTGATATGTGATTTTCTTCCTTGAATTGAAAAATCATGTTGCAGCCCTCGTGGCATCGAACATAGGCAGGCGGAGCAAAGATTCCCTGCCCCAGAATTTATATCATCACAGCCAGGTAGTCTTGGATGTGGAGGTTTAGCTATTGATGAAGCAAAGGAGAACTGGCTAAGTTAGTATTAGCCAGTATCGTAGAGATCTAATATCTCTAATGTTATGCTCGCTTTTTAGGCGCCCAGGTGAATTTCAACTTATCCCAAATGGCAGGGCCATTTTTCACAAGGAGATGAATTTCTTTTTTGGGGCGCTGGTCGAGTGCAAGCACGGCCATGCAATCTTCCCAAATTGATCTTTCAAGGCTACGAAGCTCACTGAGCTCAAAAGGAAATGCTTTACCATTATAGAGCGCGAGCAGAAAGCGACCGCATACTCGGCTCTGTCCCGAATCCTGGTTGGCGACTTCTACTAACCTGTGCAATGCGGGCAGGCCCACAGCCTCGGTAGCTGCACGTTGTCGCTCATAGTCCATGAGCTGTCGCTTCCAGGCTTCTTGTTTTTCAGTGCTAGTCATTGAGTTCGAGGGCGATGCCACAGGACACGGCTGCGGGATGTTGGAGTGATCCATTATTGCTTCTCCCTCAATGCCGCTCTTCCTTCTACCCAATCTTGAACTTCAGCCAGTACCCAACCAACGGGTGCGCCTCGAGAAGTGCTATCACTAAGCTTGACAGGTCTAGGAAAGCTTGAATCACTTTTCAATCGTTTATAGATGGAGTTTCGGCCCAACCCGGTGATGGCTTCGACATCACGCATGCGGATGATGACAGACCGAGGATTGATGATCTCGGACGCCCAAGATGTGTTGCTAGGGCGGGGGAAGGGAAGGGTGAACATATCTGAGCCCGTTATAGGTGATGACGGCCTCAGATTGACGAAAAGCTCTCAATTAGTCTTTGCAATTGCAAAAGTGGTTTTTGCAATTGCAAAATATCTTAGCGGTTAATTCGTTGCTTTGTTAGCTTTTCCCTAGCCTCAGCTTTAGCGATGGTGATTTTCTCCGCTTCAGCGGCTGCCGCTTTAGCTTCAGCAAAAAGCTTAGTAAGTGTGCTGGCGCTTGCGCCTCTCCACCCTTTGTCTTCTATTTCTGCTGCAATTTTTCCCTGGTCGTAGTGGGGTTTATTTTGCTCTGATAGTAACAATTCCAGCAGACCAGCTACTGTTAGAAGGTACGAAGTCTTCACAGAGGTACTTGCTGATTCAAGTTTTTCCTCCGCCAGTCTTCGGGCATTGCGCTCGATCTCCAGCTGTTGCTGCAGTTTCGAGATTTCGTTGCTTTCAATGGTGGGTATGCTCTTGGCAGCTACAAAGGTTACAGGGTGAGGCAAGGCAGGTACGCTGTTGATCAATTCTTGTATTGTTATTGTGTCTCTAGTAACGGCTTCAATGTCAGACGATCTGAATACCGCGCAGTATCGTGTGGTTTTGCAGTTCAGCTTCCAGATCGTATTGCAGCTCGACCCTCCTGAGTCGCTCTGTTCCTTGCACGTTTGCGTAGGCCCTTGAACTACGATGTGCTTGAAGATGGTCAGAGTATTGATTATAGGTTGGTCGACATATTCTAAGGTGGTAACGCGAAGTTGCTCTGGATTAACCAGTAACTGTTTGCCGGAGGCTCGTACTTTCCTGTTTGTTTCGAGCTCAAATCCTATTGCATCGTCACAGCTTATATATGCAGGACACCTTCCGATTGCGCAGAGGGTTTTTAAGTCTCGCAGGGTGAATTTATGATTGCCGGCTCTGTTGAGAGTCTCAACGGCGCGCGCCGGATTAATCCATAGTTCTTCCATTATTAGTTCCCTGTCGTCGCGAGCTTATCTAGATAGTCTGCATACCACTGCATCATTACGGAGCGTTTATCCAAATACTGTGCTTTATTGTAAACGCCCGAAACACCTGCTTCTTTGTGAGCAAGTTGGACTTCAATATGATCCTTAGGCCATCCGTGTTCGCGTAACAAGGTACTTGCAGTATGGCGAGTGCCATGTCCAACCAAGCGACCTTTGTACCCGATACTAGCGAAAACTTTGTTAATGGTATTCTCGCTAATCATAGGGTTTTTGGGGCCTACTCCAGGAAACAGCCATCTGCTTCGGCCTGTAACCCTCTGGAGATCCTTAAGTGCGGCTATTGCTTGTAAAGGAAGGGGGCTAACGTGATCACGGCCCATCTTCATTTTTTCATCTGGTATCATCCAGACACCTGCCTCGAGGTCAAACTCAGACCACTCGGCAAAGCGAACGACACCTGGTCGTGAAGCTGTCCAGATACAAAGCCAGGCAGCGGTTCGGGCAGGGAGCCGGCTGGTTGTATTTTTTAGTGCTCTAATGAAATCCGGTAATTCGCCCTCAAGAAGATGAGGGTGCTGCTTTGTTGTTGGAGCTGCATCCGCAATATCTCGCAGCCTACTTGCAGGATCGTTCTCAGTGAGGCCAAGGCCGATAGCTCGACCGAAGATCTGATTAAGCCAAGAACGGCACTTCTCAGCGACATTGTGGGCACCACGGGCTTCAATTGATGCCTGGAGACTAGCGCAGTCGTTGCGAGTGATCTCATCAAGCAGCTTGTCACCCAACGCAGGGAGGATGTCTTTCTCCAGGTAGGTTTGCATTTTTTCTAGCGTCGTTTTAGCTAGGCCTTGATCAGTCTTGGATTGCAACCACCCAGCAGCAGCGGAGCGGAAGGTTCGTGTCCTAGCAACCTCGAGTGCCGCTTTAGCTGCGCGCTTTTGCTCAAGCGGGTCAATACCTTGGCTCACCAGCTTTCGATGCTCAGCTGCCTTGCTTTTAGCTAGAGCAGCACTGACTTCCGGGTAGCCACCCAGACCAAGCCAAGCCCAAGAGCCGCCGGGCTTCTTATATCTCAATTGCCACGATTTTCCTCCGTTTGGCTTCACACGAAAATAGAGGTTTTCGCCATACAGCTCGCGAAATTCCGTGGCTTCTGGCTCCAAGGCCGCAAGGACTGTGTCAGCGAGGGGGCGGCGCTTGATCTGCGAGCGCTTCATCTGTGTATCCCAAAGTTAGAGATTTTTGGGAGGATACAGGTGGGGATACAGGAAAGGAAGGAGTGAAGGGAGATGGATAGAGACAGCCAGAAACAAGAAAGCCCGCACAGGGCGGGCTTTACAAGTCATTTCTTCTCGTTTTTACACTGCCAGAGACAGGTAAAAACATGCGGTTGGTGCCCCGAGGGAGACTCGAACTCCCACTCCTTTCGAAAACGGATTTTGAATCCGCCGCGTCTACCAATTCCGCCATCAGGGCGTGTGGCGCGCAGTATAGAGACATGCCTTTGGTCGGTCAATCGGCTTTCATGGTCTATTTTCACACATTGGGCTAAACTTCCCGGCCCTGTCGAACCCGAACATCATCATGCGCGTCGCCGATTTCTCCTTCGAACTCCCTGATTCCCTGATCGCCCGCCATCCTCTGGCCGAGCGCCATGGCAGCCGTTTGCTGGTCCTCGATGGGCCGAGCGGTACGCTGGCACACAAGCAATTCCCGGATCTGCTCGACTATCTGCAGCCTGGTGACCTGATGGTGTTCAACAACACCCGGGTGATCCCGGCGCGGCTATTTGGCCAGAAAGCCTCCGGCGGCAAGCTGGAGGTGCTGGTCGAGCGCGTGCTCGACAGCCACCGAGTGCTGGCCCATGTGCGTGCCAGCAAGGCGCCCAAAGAGGGCGCGGTGATTCTTGTCGACGGCGGAGGCGAGGCCGAGATGGTCGCCCGCCACGATACGTTGTTCGAACTGCGCTTTACCGAAGAGGTGTTGCCGCTGCTCGATCGGGTCGGTCACATGCCGCTGCCGCCCTACATCGACCGCCCGGACGAAGGCGCGGATCGTGAGCGTTACCAGACTGTCTACGCCGAACGCGCCGGGGCCGTCGCAGCGCCAACTGCCGGCCTGCACTTCGATCAGGCGCTGCTGGAAAAGATCGCCGCCAAGGGCGTGGAGCGCGCGTTCGTCACGCTGCACGTGGGCGCAGGCACCTTCCAGCCGGTGCGCGTCGACAAGATCGAAGACCACCATATGCATAAAGAATGGCTCGAAGTGAGCCAGGATGTGGTCGACGCCATCGAGGCCTGCCGCGCCCGTGGCGGCCGGGTGATCGCCGTCGGCACCACCAGCGTGCGTTCGCTGGAGAGCGCGGCGCGCGACGGCGTGCTCAAGGCGTTCAGCGGCGACACCGACATCTTCATCTACCCAGGCCGGCCCTTCCATGTGGTCGATTGCCTGGTCACCAACTTCCACCTGCCGGAGTCCACGCTGCTGATGCTGGTCTCGGCCTTCGCCGGTTACCCCGAGACCATGGCTGCCTACGCGGCAGCGGTGGACAACGGTTACCGCTTCTTCAGTTACGGTGATGCCATGTTCATCACCCGCAATCCGGCGCCACGCGGCCCAGAGGATCAAGCATGAGTCGCACCTGTCGAATGTCGTTCGAACTGCTGGCTACCGACGGCAAGGCCCGTCGTGGCCGGTTGACCTTCCCCCGTGGCACGGTCGAAACCCCAGCCTTCATGCCAGTGGGTACCTATGGCACGGTCAAGGGCATGCTGCCGCGTGACATCGAGGCCATCGGTGCCGAGATCATTCTGGGCAACACCTTCCACCTGTGGCTGCGCCCAGGCACCGAGGTGATCAAGAAGCACAACGGCCTGCACGACTTCATGCAATGGAAAGGTCCGATCCTTACCGACTCTGGCGGCTTCCAGGTGTTCAGCCTGGGTGCCATGCGCAAGATCAAGGAAGAGGGTGTAACCTTCGCCTCGCCGGTCGATGGCTCCAAAGTGTTCATGGGCCCGGAAGAGTCGATGCAGGTCCAGCGCGATTTGGGCTCGGACATTGTCATGATTTTCGACGAGTGTACGCCGTACCCGGCCGAGCATGATGTGGCGCGCACCTCCATGGAACTGTCGCTGCGCTGGGCTCAGCGCTCGAAGAATGCCCACGGCGACAACACTGCCGCGCTGTTTGGCATCGTCCAGGGCGGCATGTATCAGGACCTGCGCATGCGCTCGCTCGAAGCGCTGGAAAACATCGGCTTCGACGGCCTGGCCATCGGCGGGCTGTCGGTTGGCGAGCCCAAGCACGAAATGATCAAGGTGCTGGACTACCTGCCAGATCAGATGCCCGCTGACAAACCTCGTTACCTTATGGGAGTAGGCAAACCTGAAGATCTGGTTGAGGGTGTGCGCCGCGGCGTCGACATGTTCGACTGCGTGATGCCTACGCGCAATGCGCGCAACGGCCACCTGTTCGTCGATACAGGGGTGATCAAGATCCGTAACGCGTTCCATCGCCACGATGATTCGCCACTGGATCCGACCTGTGATTGCTACACCTGCACCAACTTCTCCCGTGCCTACCTCCATCATCTGGACAAGTGCGGCGAAATGCTGAGCAGCATGCTGAATACCATCCACAACTTGCGCCATTACCAGCGCTTGATGGCCGGTTTACGCGAGGCTATTCAACAGGGTAAATTGGCCGCCTTCGTCGACGCCTTCTACGCCAAGCGCGGGCTTGCTGTGCCGCCTTTGGACTGACTGTTCGCAATTATTATTAGAAAATTACATTAGGAGTGCCCAATGAGCTTCTTGATCCCCGCCGCATACGCGGACGCTGCAGCACCCGCCGCTGGCCCCGCCGGTACCGGTTTCGAGTGGATTTTCCTGGTTGGTTTCCTGGTCATCTTCTACCTGATGATCTGGCGCCCACAGGCCAAGCGTGCCAAAGAGCAGAAGAACCTGCTGAGCAACTTGCAAAAGGGTGACGAAGTTGTCACCAACGGCGGCATCGCCGGCAAGATCGTCAAGGTTTCCGATGACTTCGTGGTACTGGAAGTTTCCGATACCGTCGAACTGAAGTTCCAGAAGGGTGCCATCGCGGCCACCCTGCCAAAAGGTACGCTCAAAGCTATCTGAGTTACCGGTTTCATTTTTTCCAGTCGGGGCGCGCAAAGCGCCCCGCGTCTTGAACGGGCGGCGTGATGCTGAACAAATACCCTCTGTGGAAATACGCACTGATCCTGGTGGTACTGGCGATCGGTTTCATTTATTCCGCTCCCAACCTCTACCCGGACGATCCGGCGGTGCAGATCAGTGGTGCCAGCTCGGCGCTGCAGGTCAAGCAGGCCGACCTCGATCGCGTCAGCAAGGCGCTGAGCGATGCTGGCATCACCGTCAAGGGTGCCAGCCTGGGTGAGAAGGGCAGTGGGCTGATTCGCCTGAACAACCAGGAAGATCAACTGCCAGCCAAGGATGTTGTGCGCAAGGCGCTGGGCGATGATTACGTCGTGGCCTTGAACCTGGCTCAAACGACGCCGCAGTGGCTGCGTAACCTGGGCGCAAGCCCGATGAAGCTGGGCCTGGACCTGTCCGGTGGTGTGCACTTCCTGCTGGAAGTGGACATGGACAAGGCCATGACTGCCCGCATGAAAGTCTACGAAGGCGAGGTCAAGACCTTGCTGCGTAAAGAGCGCGTTCGCTACCGCAGCCTGCCGCCGCAAGATGGCGCTGTGATGCTGGGCTTCGCTGACGACGCCACCCGCGAACAGGCACGTGCCCTGATCCGCAAGAATTTCAATGATTTCGACCTGACCACCACCGAGCGCAATGACCTGGCGGTGCTGCGTCTGGCGCTGACCCAGGCGAAAGTTGCCGAGATCCGCGAGTACTCGATCAAGCAGAACCTCACCACCGTGCGCAATCGTGTGAACGAGCTGGGTGTGGCCGAGCCGCTGGTACAGCGTCAGGGTGCCAACCGCATCGTGGTCGAGCTGCCGGGCGTGCAGGACACTGCCGAAGCCAAGCGCATCCTCGGCAAGACCGCCAACCTGGAGTTCCGCTTTGGCGCCGAGCCTGGTGCTTCCAAGGCTACTACCGAGGTCTTCGAGTTCCGCGAAGGCAACCGCTCCGCTGCTGTGGAGCGTGGCCTGATCATCACGGGTGACCAGGTGACCGATGCCCAGGCGAGCTTCGACGAGCACGGTCGTCCACAGGTGAACATCCGTCTGGACGGTCACGGTGGTGAACTGATGAGCCGCGCAACCCGCAGCAATGTGGGCCGCAGCATGGCGGTGATCTTCATCGAGCAGAAGCCGGTCACACGCTATGTCAAGCAGACCGTCGACGGCGTCGAGAAGGACGTTGCCGTTCAGAGCTTCCAGGAAGAGAAGAAGATCATCAGCCTGGCAACCATTCAGTCGCCACTGGGCAGCCAATTCCGTATCACCGGCTTGAACGGCCAGGGGGAGTCGTCGGAACTGGCCCTGCTGCTGCGTGCCGGTGGCCTGGCGGCGCCGATGTACTTCGCTGAGGAACGCACCATCGGCCCTAGCCTGGGTGCGGACAACATCACCAAGGGTATCGATGCGTCGCTGTGGGGCATGCTGTTCGTCTCGCTGTTCATCATCGCCATCTACCGCGGCTTTGGCGTGATCGCCACCATCGCCCTGGCAGGCAACATGGTGCTGCTGCTGGCGCTGATGTCGCTGCTCGGTGCAACCCTGACCCTGCCGGGTATTGCGGGTATCGTGTTGACCATGGGTATGGCGGTGGACGCCAACGTGCTGATCTTCTCGCGTATTCGCGAGGAGCTCAAAGCCGGCATGTCGGTACAGCGCGCGATCCATGAAGGCTTCAATCGGGCCTACACCGCGATCATCGACGCCAACCTGACCAGCCTGCTGGTCGGCGGCATCCTGTTCGCAATGGGTACAGGTCCGGTCAAGGGCTTTGCGGTGACCATGTCTCTCGGGATTTTCACCTCAATGTTCACCGCCGTCATGGTGACTCGCGCAATGGTCAACCTGACCTGCGGCGGGCGTGACATCAAGAAGCTGTGGGTTTGAGGGAGCTACGATGAAAACCATCAATTTCATGGGCGTGCGTAATGTCGCGTTCGGCATTACCGTGCTCCTCACCGTGCTGGCGCTGTTCAGCTGGTGGCAGAAGGGCCTGAACTTCGGCCTGGACTTCACCGGCGGCACGCTGATCGAGCTGACCTACGAGCGCCCGGCTGACCTGAAGGCGGTGCGCGCCGAGCTGGTCGACTCCGGCTTCCACGAGGCTGTGGTGCAGAGCTTTGGCGCCACCACCGACCTGCTGGTGCGTATGCCGGGCGATGACCCGCAGTTGGGTAACAAAGTGGCAGCTGCGCTACAGAAGATCGGTGGCGACAACCCAGCGACCATCAAGCGAGTCGAGTTCGTCGGCCCGCAGGTAGGTGAAGAGCTGCGCGATCAAGGTGGCCTCGGCATGCTGCTGGCCTTGGGCGGTATCCTCATTTACCTGGCATTCCGCTTCCAGTGGAAGTTCGCCGTGGGCGCGATCATCTCGTTGATTCACGACGTGGTGGTCACCCTGGGCATTCTGTCGTTCTTCCAGATCACCTTCGACCTGACGGTACTGGCAGCGGTGCTTGCCATCATCGGCTATTCGCTCAACGACACCATCGTGGTCTTCGACCGGGTGCGTGAAAACTTCCGTGTGATGCGCAAGGCGTCTTTGATCGAGAACATCAACGTCTCGACCACCCAGACCCTGCTGCGCACCGTGGCAACCTCGGTCTCGACCTTGCTGGCCATCGCTGCGCTGCTGTTCTTTGGGGGCGATAACTTGTTCGGCTTCTCGCTGGCGCTGTTCATCGGCGTCATGGCAGGTACCTATTCATCGATCTACATCGCCAACGTGGTGCTGATCTGGCTGAACTTGAATAGCGAAGACCTGATTCCACCCGCGAAAACCGACGGTGTGGATGATCGTCCCTGACGATTAGTCTTACTCCGTTCGGCGACCCCAAAGGCGCGAGTGTTGAACTCGCGCCTTTTTTTTTGCTCCAAGGCAGGGAGAAAGCAGGTTGACTCCTGCAGGTACAACAGGAGGTTCATGTGAACAAATCAATGCTGGTAGGCGCTGTACTGGGTGCTGTCGGTGTAACCGCCGGAGGTGCTGTGGCCACCTACAGCTTGGTGAACAAAGGGCCTGAATATGCCCAGGTCACCGACGTGCAACCGATCAAGCAACAGATCAAGACACCGCGTGAGGTGTGCAAAGACGTTACCGTCACGCGCCAAGCGCCGGTCAAGGATCAGCACCAGATTGCCGGTACTGTGGTCGGCGCGCTCGCCGGTGGACTGCTGGGTAACCAGATTGGCGGCGGCACTGGCAAGAAGATCGCCACCGTGGCCGGTGCTGTCGGTGGTGGTTATGCGGGCAACAAGGTGCAGGAAGGCATGCAGCAGCGTGACACCTATACCACCACCCAAACTCGCTGCAACACCGTGCATGACGTCAGCGACAAGGTAGTCGGGTATAACGTCAAATACACGCTTGGCGACAAGGCGGGGCAGGTGAAGATGGATCACGAACCAGGCTCGACCATTCCTGTGGACAAGAATGGCAAGCTGATTCTCAGTGAAGCTGGGCAGTGATGGGCGTATCTGCGCTGGCCCCTGCGGCGTAAGCTTTGAGGTCTGCGTCGCTCTGGTTGGCTTCGGTTGACCTTTGATTGCGCTACCAATCTTCAGGCAAAAAGAAAGCACCCCATGGGGTGCTTTCTTTATGGCCGGCAATTGGCGCTTAGCGCTTCATGTGCTCTGGCAGGTGTGGCTGGATAGCGGTCAGTACGGCCTTGAAGCACTTGATGTTGCCCGCAACGATGTGGCCTTTGTCGAGGAAATCGTGGCCACCGTTGAAGTCGCTCACCAAACCGCCGGCTTCCTGGATCAGCAACACGCCTGCTGCCATGTCCCACTCGGACAGGCCCGACTCCCAGAAGGCGTCGAAGCGGCCAGCGGCCACGTAGGCCAGGTCCAGTGCGGCGGAGCCTGCGCGGCGGATACCGGCAGTTTGGCCGGTCAGGGCGCGGAACATGCCCAGGTAGTTGTCCATGTCAGCCATTTGGTTGTCACGGAATGGGAAACCGGTGCCCAGCAGGGCGCCTTCGAGGCTGGTGCGCGAGCTGACGCGCAGGCGGCGGCCATTGAGCTGGGCGCCACGGCCGCGGCTGGCGGTGAATTCTTCCTGGCGTACTGGGTCGACGACCACGGCGTGCTCGAGGCGGCCGCGGTATTTGCAGGCGATGCTGACAGCGAAGTGCGGAATGCCACGCAGGAAGTTGGTGGTGCCGTCCAGCGGGTCGATGACCCACAGGTAGTCCTTGCCTTCTTCGCCGGTGCCGGCGTGCAGGCCGGTTTCTTCACCTTGAATGGAGTGGTTCGGGTAGGCCTTGCGCAGGGCGTTGACGATGCTCTGCTCGGCGGCGCGATCCACTTCGGAGACGTAGTCCTTGGCCTCTTTCTCGTCGACCTTGATGCTATCCAGGCGTTCGATGGAGCGGAAAATCAGTTCACTGGCGCTGCGAGCGGCGCGCAGGGCGATATTCAGCATAGGCTGCATGGGCGGGTCACCTGGAGATGTTAAAGAATAAAGCCGGACATTCTAGCAGAAAAGTTTGGCGGCAGAAGTGTCACATTTGCTTTCTTGGCGTTACGCTGGTCGGTTCTGTAAGATCGTTTCCCCCCAAACCTGCATCTGTGAGCACAACACCTTGCTGCAAAATATTCGTGTTGTTCTGGTCAATACCAGCCACCCCGGCAACATCGGCGGCGCTGCGCGTGCCATGAAAAACATGGGCTTGTCGCGTTTGGTGCTGGTGCAGCCAAAAGATTTTCCAGCTGATGAAGCCTGCGCTCGAGCTTCCGGAGCTGACGACATCCTGGCCAATGCCCAGGTGGTCGACAGCCTCGAGGATGCGCTGGTCGGTTGCAGCCTGGTCATGGGCACCAGCGCCCGGGAGCGGAGCATCCCCTGGCCGCTGATCGATCCGCGCGAGTGCGCGGTCAAGGCAGTGGAGCATGCCAAAGCGGGTGAGTCCATCGCCCTGGTGTTCGGGCGTGAGCATGCCGGCCTGACCAACGACGAACTGCAGCGATGTCACTTCCATGTGCATATTCCCTCCAATCCAGACTTCAGCTCGTTGAACCTCGCTGCAGCGGTTCAGGTGCTTGCCTACGAGGTACGCATGGCCTGGCTGGGGGTCGAGGGTGGGGTCTTGAGCATCGAGAAGGCTGACGCCGGCGCTACGCGCGGCAACGAACTGGCGACCATGGACGAAATGGAGCTGTTCTACGAACACCTGGAAAAAACCCTGGTGGACATCGGCTTCCTCGACCCCGCCAAGCCCAAACACCTGATGCCGCGTTTGCGCCGGTTGTATGGGCGCAGTTCGGTCGAGCGTACGGAAATAAGCATTTTGCGCGGCATCCTCACCGAGACCCAGAAAGTGGTCCGGGGCGAGCCGCATAAACGGAAGGACTGACAGATGTTCGAACGTCTGCGTGAAGATATCCAAAGCGTATTTCATCGTGATCCTGCAGCGCGCAACGCTTTCGAGGTGCTGACTTGCTACCCCGGCATGCATGCCATTTGGCTGCACCGCTTGGGTAATGCCCTGTGGAAGCGTGATTTCAAGTGGTTGGCACGCCTGGTGTCCAACTTCGGCCGCTGGCTGACAGGTATCGAAATCCATCCGGGCGCAACCATCGGTCGACGCTTCTTCATCGACCACGGCATGGGTATCGTCATCGGCGAAACCGCCGAAATCGGCGACGATGTCACGCTCTACCAGGGGGTGACCCTTGGTGGCACCAGCTGGAACAAAGGCAAGCGCCATCCAACCCTGGAGAACGGTGTGGTGGTAGGCGCAGGTGCCAAGGTGCTCGGCCCGTTCACCGTCGGGGCGGGCGCCAAGATTGGCTCCAACGCGGTGGTGACCAAGGCGGTGCCCGCCGGTGCAACGGCGGTGGGTATCCCTGGGCGGATCATCGTCAAGAGCGAAGACAGTGACATCGAGGCGCGGCGCAAGGCCATGGCCGAGAAAATCGGCTTCGATGCCTACGGCGTCAGCGGCGACATGCCGGACCCGGTGGCTCGCGCCATTGGCCAGATGCTCGACCATCTGCAGGCCGTCGACGAGCGTTTGGAAGGCATGTGCGGGGCACTGACCAAAATGGGCAGCGACTACTGTGCCAAAGAGCTGCCCAAGCTGCCCGAAGATGACTTCATCCAACAAACCCAGGCCGCTGAGCGCGACACTCAGTTGCATTGATCGCGTCGCGTCCGAGCGGCTCTGACACATGGGGCGTGTGCTCGCGCCCCGTTGCTGCTACAATCGCGCCCGCCCTCCGGATGCAAACCCGACTAAAGCACTAGGTCTAATAGTTGACTTAAATGCTCGGGAATCGCATACTTGCACACATCCCGTAACTCCCGTGGTACCCATTAGCCATGCGACTGACTACTAAAGGCCGATACGCCGTCACTGCCATGCTCGACCTGGCACTGCACGCGCAGCACGGGCCTGTGTCTTTGGCCGACATTTCCGAGCGCCAGGGCATTTCCCTTTCTTATCTGGAACAGCTGTTCGCCAAGCTGCGCCGCAGCAGCCTGGTTTCCAGCGTTCGCGGCCCTGGCGGCGGTTATCAGCTGTCGCGCGGCATGGAAACCATCCAGGTGGCCCAGGTCATCGATGCGGTCAACGAATCGGTCGATGCCACCCGTTGCCAGGGGCTTGGGGATTGCCATGCCGGTGACACCTGCCTGACCCACCACCTGTGGTGCGACCTCAGTCAGCAGATTCACGAATTCCTCAGCGGCATCAGCCTGGCCGACCTCGTCATGCGCCGTGAGGTGCAGGAAGTCGCTCAGCGCCAGGACCTGCGGCGAGTCGCAGGCCGTACCGCCCAGCTGGACAAGATTGAGACGTCTGCCGTCGACTGACCATTAGCCGCGACGAGCGACGCCACCGCCTGATAGGAGATACCCATGAAGTTGCCGATCTACCTCGATTATTCCGCTACCACGCCGGTCGACCCTCGTGTCGCCCAGAAAATGGCCGACTGCCTGCTGGTCGACGGCAACTTCGGTAACCCGGCTTCGCGTTCCCACGTGTTCGGTTGGAAGGCCGAAGAAGCGGTTGAGAACGGCCGTCGTCAGGTCGCCGAGCTGATCAATGCCGACCCGCGCGAAATCGTCTGGACCAGCGGTGCCACCGAGTCCGACAACCTCGCCATCAAAGGCGTGGCGCACTTCTATCAGAGCAAAGGCAAGCACATCATCACCTCCAAGATCGAGCACAAGGCGGTTTTGGATACCGCGCGCCAGCTCGAGCGTGAAGGTTTCGAAGTCACCTACCTGGAGCCGGGCGAAGACGGCATCATCACCCCGGCCATGGTCGAGGCGGCGCTGCGCGACGACACCATCCTGGTTTCGCTGATGCACGTGAACAACGAAGTCGGTTCGATCAACGACATTGCTGCCATCGGTGAACTGACCCGTTCGCGCGGCGTGCTGTTCCACGTTGACGCCGCTCAATCGGCCGGCAAGGTTGAAATCGACCTGCAGAAGCTGAAGGTCGACCTGATGTCGTTCTCCGCTCACAAGGCGTATGGCCCTAAAGGTATTGGCGCGCTGTACGTCAGCCGCAAGCCGCGGGTGCGCCTGGAAGCCATCATCCATGGTGGTGGCCATGAGCGCGGTATGCGTTCGGGCACGCTGCCAACCCACCAGATCGTTGGCATGGGCGAGGCGTTCGCCATCGCCAAGCAGGAAATGGCCGCCGAGAACGTGCGCATCAAGGCCCTGAGTGACCGTTTCTTCAAGCAGGTATCGGACCTTGAAGAGCTGTACGTCAACGGCAGCAAAACTGCACGCGTGCCGCACAATCTCAACCTGAGCTTCAACTATGTCGAGGGCGAGTCGCTGCTGATGTCGCTCAAGGACATCGCCGTATCGTCCGGTTCGGCCTGTACCTCCGCTTCGCTCGAGCCGTCCTACGTGCTGCGCGCGCTGGGCCGCAACGATGAGTTGGCGCACAGCTCGATCCGCTTCTCCTTCGGCCGCTTCACAACCGAGGAAGAAGTCGACTACGCCGCGCAGAAAGTCTGCGAGGCCGTTAACAAACTCCGTGAGTTGTCGCCGCTTTGGGACATGTACAAAGACGGCGTCGACATCTCCAAGATCGAGTGGGCCGCCCACTAAGCAGTCGCCGGCAAGAGCGGCTCCCTGATGAGGAAGGAATTGCACCATGGCATATAGTGAAAAGGTCATCGACCACTACGAAAACCCACGTAACGTCGGCAAGATGAATGCCGAGGACCCAGATGTCGGCACCGGCATGGTCGGCGCCCCGGCGTGCGGTGACGTGATGCGTCTGCAAATCAAGGTCAACGAGCAAGGCATCATCGAAGACGCCAAGTTCAAGACCTACGGCTGCGGTTCGGCCATCGCTTCCAGCTCCCTGGCCACCGAATGGATGAAGGGCAAAACGCTGGACGAAGCCGAAACCATCAAGAACACCCAGTTGGCGGAAGAGCTGGCGTTGCCGCCAGTGAAGATCCACTGCTCGGTACTCGCCGAAGATGCCATCAAGGCAGCCGTTCGCGACTACAAGCAGAAGAAAGGCTTGATCTAAGCCCGCCCGCAAGACTCAAGGAGTTCCGATGGCTATCAGCATGACAGAAGCCGCCGCCAACCACATTCGCCGTTCCCTCGATGGGCGTGGCAAAGGTGAGGGCATTCGCCTGGGCGTGCGCACCACCGGCTGCTCGGGCCTGGCCTACGTGCTGGAGTTCGTCGACGAGCTGGCCGCCGAAGACCAGGTGTTCGAGAACCACGGCGTCAAGGTGATCATTGATCCCAAGAGCCTGGTCTACTTGGACGGTACCGAGCTGGACTTCGTCAAGGAAGGTTTGAACGAAGGCTTCAAGTTCAACAATCCCAACGTGCGCGGTGAGTGTGGCTGCGGCGAAAGCTTCAACGTTTGAGGCTGGCCGTGGGTACTCCTTGTCACTTCGCTCTGTTCGACCTCCAGCCCTGCTTCCGTCTGGACCTCGATAAACTGGCTGTTCGCTATCGCGAACTGGCACGTGAGGTCCACCCGGATCGCTTCGCCGACGCCTCCGAGCGCGAGCAGCGGGCGGCGCTGGAAAAGTCTGCGGCCCTCAATGATGCCTATCAGACGCTGCGCAGCGCGCCGCGCCGTGCCCGTTACCTGCTGGCCATCGGTGGCCACGAAGTGCCCCAGGAGATCACGGTCCACGACCCTGATTTTCTGATGCAGCAAATGCAGTGGCGCGAAGAGCTGGAAGAGCTGCAGGATGAAGCCGACCTCGACGGCGTGGCTGTGTTCAAGAAGCGCCTGAAGGCTGCTCAGGACACGCTGAACGAGGATTTTGCCGCCTGCTGGGATGTGCCTGCCGAGCGCGACAAGGCCGAGCGCCTGATGCGCCGCATGCAATTCCTGGACAAGCTCGCCCAAGAAGTGCGCCAACTCGAAGAGCGCCTCGACGACTAACCCGGTGTCGCCCGTGGCGACACCTAAGGTATTCAGATAAGCATGGCCCTACTGCAGATCGCCGAACCCGGTCAAAGCCCTCAGCCGCACCAGCGCCGCCTGGCGGTGGGTATCGACCTGGGTACCACCAATTCTCTGGTCGCTGCCGTGCGCAGCGGTCGCAGCGAGCCCCTGCCTGATGCGCAGGGCAACGTCATTCTGCCGTCAGCAGTGCGTTACCTGGCCGACCACAATGAAGTTGGCCTGGCAGCGCGTGAAGCGGCTTCCAGCGACCCGCTGAACACCGTGCTGTCGGTCAAGCGCCTGATGGGGCGAGGCCTGGCCGATGTAAAACAGCTCGGCGAGCAGCTGCCTTATCGCTTTGTCGGCGGCGAGTCGCACATGCCGTTCATCGACACTGTGCAGGGCCCGAAAAGCCCGGTCGAAGTCTCCGCCGACATTCTCAAGGTGCTGCGCGAGCGCGCCGAAGCCACCCTTGGCGGTGAGCTGGTGGGCGCAGTGATCACCGTGCCTGCCTATTTCGACGATGCCCAGCGCCAAGCCACCAAGGATGCTGCCCGTCTGGCTGGCCTTAACGTACTGCGCCTGCTCAACGAGCCAACTGCCGCTGCCGTGGCTTATGGGCTCGACCAGAATGCCGAGGGCCTGGTGGCCATTTATGATCTGGGTGGCGGTACCTTCGATATTTCCATCCTGCGCCTGACTGCGGGTGTATTCGAGGTGTTGGCCACAGGTGGCGATACGGCCCTGGGTGGCGACGATTTCGACCACGCCATCGCCGGCTGGATCATCGAGCAGGCGGGTCTTTCGGCCGACCTCGATCCGGCCACCCAACGCCAGCTGCTGCAAGCCGCGTGCGCTGCCAAAGAGGCCCTGACCGACGCCGATAGCGTCACTGTCAGCCATGGCGCCTGGCGCGGCGAGCTGAGCCGAGTGGCCTTCGAAGCCATGATCGAACCCCTGGTCGCGCGCAGCCTGAAAGCTTGCCGGCGCGCCGTGCGCGACAGCGGTGTCGAGCTGGACGAGGTGGGCGCCGTGGTCATGGTCGGTGGTTCGACCCGCGTGCCGCGAGTGCGTGAAGCCGTTGGCGCGCTGTTCGGGCGTACGCCGCTGACTTCCATCGACCCCGATCAGGTCGTCGCCATCGGCGCTGCCATTCAGGCCGACACCCTGGCCGGCAACCGCCGCGAAGGCGGCGAACTGCTGCTGCTCGATGTCATCCCGCTGTCACTTGGTCTCGAGACCATGGGCGGGCTGATGGAAAAGGTGATCCCGCGTAATACCACCATTCCAGTGGCGCGTGCCCAGGAATTCACCACCTATAAAGACGGCCAGTCGGCCATGATGATCCACGTGCTGCAGGGTGAGCGCGAGTTGATCAGCGACTGCCGCTCCCTGGCGCGCTTCGAGTTGCGCGGCATTCCGGCCATGGTCGCCGGCGCCGCGAAGATCCGTGTGACCTTCCAGGTCGACGCCGACGGCCTGCTCAGCGTGGCCGCCCGCGAACTGGGTTCGGGGGTTGAGGCCAGCATTCAGGTGAAGCCATCCTACGGCCTGACCGACGGCGAGATCGCCCGCATGCTCAAGGATTCCTTCGAGCACGCAGGCTCCGACAAGCAGGCGCGCCAGTTGCGCGAGCACCAAGTCGACGGTGAGCGCCTGCTCGAAGCGGTGCAGGGTGCCCTGGATGCCGACGGTGAACGCTTGCTCAGCGAAGATGAGCGGGTGGCCATCGAGTACCAGATGCAAGAATTGCGTGATTTGCTCAACGGCACCGATGGCCCCGCCATCGAGCAGCAGACCAAGCGTCTGTCGCAGGTGACCGATGCTTTTGCCGCCCGTCGCCTTGATTCGACGGTCAAAGCCGCACTGGCCGGGCGCAACCTGAATGAGATCGAGGAGTAACCGATGCCCCAGGTGATTTTCCTGCCGCACGAGAAGTTCTGCCCGCAAGGGCTGGTGGTTGAAGTGGAGCCAGGCACCAACATTCTGGAGCTGGCCCACGAGCACCACATCGAGATGGAGAGCGCGTGCGGTGGTGTGTGCGCGTGCACCACTTGTCATTGCATCGTGCGTGAAGGCTTCGACTCCCTCGAGGAGGCCGACGAGCTGGAAGAAGACATGCTGGACAAGGCATGGGGCCTGGAGGCGCAATCGCGTCTGGCCTGCCAGGTTATCGTCGGTGACGAGGACCTCACCATCGAGATTCCAAAATATTCGCTCAACCACGCTGCCGAAGCACCGCACTGAGATTTGCCCCATGAGCCTGAAATGGATTGATGTACTTGAGATCGCCATCCAGCTTGCAGAAAGCAAGCCGGAAGTCGATCCTAGATATGTGAATTTCGTCGATCTGCACCGTTGGGTGCTGGCGCTGCCGGAGTTCAGCGACGATCCGTCACGAGGCGGTGAAAAAGTGCTCGAGGCCATCCAGGCGGCCTGGATTGACGAAGCCGACTAAGCGTGACGCTGCAGGTTAGGCAATCCCCTGGAACCCGCGTATAATTCGCGGGTTTAATTTTTCGTAACACTCATATTCTGGAGTTTTCCATGGCTGTTCAACGTACTTTCTCGATCATCAAGCCGGACGCCGTTGCCAAGAACGTTATCGGCAAGATCACCACCCGCTTCGAAGAAGCCGGCCTGAAAATCGTTGCCTCGAAAATCAAGCAACTGTCCAAAGCCGAAGCCGAAGGCTTCTACGCCGAGCACAGCGCTCGTGGCTTCTTCGGTGACCTGGTTGCTTTCATGACTTCCGGTCCGGTCGTCGTTCAGGTTCTGGAAGGCGAAAACGCCATCGCTCTGAACCGTGAGCTGATGGGCGCTACCAACCCTAAAGAAGCTGCTCCAGGCACCATCCGCGCTGACTTCGCTGAGTCGATCGACGCCAACGCCGTTCACGGTTCGGACTCCGAAGCTGCTGCTGCCCGCGAAATCGCTTACTTCTTCGCTGCTACCGAGGTAACCACTCGCTAAGCGAAAGCTTAAGGGTGAAGGTGAATCCATGACGACATCTACCGGCAAAATCAACCTGTTGGGGCTGACCCTGCAGGAAATGGAACAGTTCTTCGACTCGATCGGGGAGAAGCGCTTTCGCGCCGGGCAGGTGATGAAGTGGATTCACCATTTTGGCGTCGACGATTTCGCCGCCATGACCAATGTCGGCAAAGTCTTGCGCGAAAAACTCGAGGCCGTTGCCGAGATTCGCGGCCCGGAAGTGGTCAGTGAAGACATTTCCGCAGACGGTACCCGTAAGTGGGTGATCCGCGTTGCCTCCGGCAGCTGCGTCGAAACCGTCTACATCCCTACCGACGACCGCGGTACGCTCTGCGTATCGTCCCAAGCCGGCTGCGCCCTGGACTGCAGTTTCTGCTCCACCGGCAAGCAAGGCTTCAACAGCAACCTCACCGCCGCCGAAGTGATCGGGCAGGTGTGGCTTGCGAACAAATCTTTTGGGACCGTCCCTGCCAAGATCGACCGCGCCATTACCAACGTGGTCATGATGGGCATGGGCGAGCCTCTGCTGAACTTCGACAATGTCATCGCCGCCATGAAGATCATGATGGAAGATCTGGGCTATGGCATTTCCAAGCGCCGCGTCACCCTGTCCACCTCGGGCGTGGTGCCGATGATCGACGAACTGGCCAAGCACATCGACGTGTCGCTGGCCTTGTCGCTGCACGCACCCAACGACGAACTGCGCAACCAGCTGGTGCCGATCAATAAAAAGTACCCACTTAAGATGCTGCTTGAGTCGTGCATGGGTTATATGTCGACCCTTGGCGGCAAGCGTGTGCTGACCATCGAGTACACCTTGCTCAAGGACGTCAACGACCAGCCTGAGCATGCGGCGCAAATGATCGAATTGCTGCGCGACGTACCGTGCAAGATCAACCTGATCCCGTTCAACCCGTTCCCTCATTCGGGTTACGAACGGCCGAGCAACAACGCTATCCGCCGCTTCCAGGACCTGCTGCACCATGGTGGCTTCAACGTCACCACCCGTACCACCCGCGGCGACGATATCGACGCGGCCTGTGGTCAACTGGTCGGTCAGGTAAACGACCGTACCCGCCGCAGCGAGCGCTATATCGCTGTCCGCCAGCTGTCCGCTGACGCTGAGCAGCCAGTCAGCGGCGTGCGCCACTGAGCCTGGCTTTGTCATGAGCTTGCGCGCCGCGCTGTCGATCCTTGCGCTATCGCTGCTGGCCGGCTGCGTGTCCGGCGGTGCAAGCGACCCCCTTGCCAATCGGCAAGGGCGGCTGGAGGCAGGCCGTGCGTACACGCAGCTTGGCCTGGGGTATCTGCAACAAGGTTTGACCCAGCAGGCCAAGGCGCCTCTTGGCAAAGCCCTGGCCCTCAATGCAGGTGACGCCGATGCCCATGCGGCGCTGGCCCTGGTGTTCCAGGCCGAGGCGGAGCCTGCCCTGGCCGAGGCGCATTTCAAAAAAGCGCTACTGTCGCGCCCTGGCGATACGCGTATTCGCAACAATTACGGCAGTTTCCTATATGCTCAGCAACGTTTTGCCCAAGCCGAGCAGATGTTTCGCCTGGCCAGTGCCGATACCCTGTATCCTGAACGCTCGCGCGTGTACGAGAACCTTGGCCTCACGGCCCTGAAGCTCGACGATCGCGACCAGGCACATGCGTATCTGACCAAGGCCCTGCAACTCGACCGACGCCAGCCCAGAGCGTTATTGGAAATGGCTGAGTTGTCCTACGAAAACAGGCATTATGTGCCGGCCCGTGAATACTACGATCGTTTCAGCCAGTTGAGCGATCACACCGCCCGTAGCCTGCTGCTGGGCAGCCGCCTTGCCCGTGTGTTCGACGAGCAAGGTACCCTGGCCGATCTTGGCCAGCAATTACAACGACTTTATCCCGGTACGCCGGAATATCAGCAATACCTGTCGGAGCAACGATGAAAGCCGCGCATCCCGAAGTAGCAGCAGCGACTGGCCAGAACCCCGGTGAATTGTTGCGCCAGGCCCGCGAGAAACGGGAGTGGTCGCAAGCCGAGGTGGCCCGCAAGCTGAACCTCACCGTCAATTCGTTGAATCACCTGGAAACCGGCGCCTTCGACAAGCTGCCAGGGCACACCTTTGCCCGAGGTTACATCCGCGCCTACGCCAAACTGATGGAGATGGACCAGGCACCCCTGGTCGAAGCCTTCGACCAGTACACCGGCACCCACGCCAAAGGCAGTGACGTGCACTCGCTCGGTCGTATCGAAGAGCCGATGCGTTTGTCGCATAACATCATGCGCGGCGTGACCTTGCTGCTGTTGGTCGCGGTGGTGGGTGGCAGTTTCATCTGGTGGCAGGACAAGGGCAGCCTCAAAGGCAAGGACCTGGCGAAAATTGCCCTGGAACATGTCGAAGTCGAAAGCGCCGACGGTACCACGCAGATCCACCCGCTGGATGAGCCTGAAGACCAGGCCGTGACGGCGGGGCAGCAGCCCGAGAGCGCGCCACTGGCCCTGCAGCAGGCGCCAACCGACGCGGTTACCCAGCCGACCAGCGAAGTTGCCCCGGCTGAGTCTGCCCCGGCTTCGGCTTCAGTTGCCGTGCAGCAGGCACCGGCCACCGCCGTCGCCCCCGCAGCCCCAGCCGTCCCAGCGGCCAGCGCCCCGGCAACTGCCGAGCCTGCTGCCCCAGCGGCTGTACCGGCCGGTAGCGCCAAGGTCGCAATACAGTTCACCGCCGATTGCTGGACTCAAGTGTCCGATGGCAATGGCAAGGTGCTGTTCAGCGCCATCAAGCGCAAAGGGGACAACCTCGAGCTGACCGGCAAACCGCCATTTGCGGTACGTCTGGGCTTTGCCCGGGGCGCCCAGGTCAGCTACAACGGCCAGCCGGTCGATGTTGCCCCGTTCACCAGTGGCGAAACCGCTCGCCTGAAGTTGGGACAGTAAAGTCATGCACGGCGAATCTCCGATCAAACGTCGCGAATCCCGCAAAATCTGGGTCGGCAATGTGCCGGTGGGTGGCGATGCCCCCATCGCGGTGCAGAGCATGACCAACACCGACACCAACGATGTGCTGGCCACCGTGGCGCAGATCCAGCGCCTGGTCGATGCCGGCGTCGATATCGTGCGAGTGTCGGTACCGGACATGGACGCCGCCGAAGCGTTCGGCAAGATCAAGCAGCTGGTCACCGTGCCGCTGGTTGCCGACATTCATTTCGACTACAAGATCGCCCTGCGCGTGGCTGAGCTTGGTGTCGATTGCCTGCGCATCAACCCCGGCAACATTGGCCGCGAAGACCGCGTGCGCGCGGTGGTCGATGCTGCGCGCGACCGTGGTATTCCAATCCGCATCGGCGTCAATGCAGGCTCCCTGGAAAAGGACCTGCAGAAGAAGTACGGCGAGCCGACCCCAGCTGCACTGGTGGAGTCGGCCCTGCGTCATGTCGAACATCTGGACCGCCTGGATTTCCAGGACTTCAAGGTCAGCGTCAAGGCTTCCGATGTGTTCATGGCCGTGGAGGCCTATCGCCTGCTCGCCAAGCAGATCATTCAACCGCTGCACCTGGGTATCACCGAAGCCGGTGGCCTGCGTTCGGGGACGGTGAAATCCGCTGTCGGCCTCGGTATGCTGCTGGCCGAAGGCATTGGCGATACCATCCGCATCTCGCTGGCCGCTGACCCTGTCGAAGAAGTGAAGGTTGGCTACGACATCCTCAAGTCTTTGCACCTGCGTTCGCGTGGCATCAACTTCATCGCCTGTCCGAGCTGTTCGCGGCAGAACTTCGATGTGGTCAAGACCATGAACGAGCTGGAAGGGCGCCTCGAGGACTTGCTGGTCCCGCTGGATGTGGCGGTGATCGGTTGCGTGGTCAACGGGCCGGGTGAAGCCAAGGAGTCCCACGTGGGGTTGACCGGTGGCACGCCTAACCTTGTGTATATCGACGGCAAGCCAGCACAGAAGCTGACCAATGACAACCTGGTCGATGAGCTGGAGAAGCTCATCCGCCAGAAAGCGGCCGAAAAGGTCGAGGCTGACGCGGCACTGATCGCCCGTAGCTGACACATAGATTCGTAAGGACTTTTCGTGAGCAAATCGCTGCAAGCCATTCGTGGCATGAACGACATCCTGCCAGAGCAGTCGCCGCTCTGGCGCTACTTCGAAGGTACCGTTGCCGGGCTGCTGGATACCTATGGGTACAGCCAGATCCGCACGCCGATCGTCGAGTTCACCGAGCTGTTCAAACGCTCGATCGGTGAAGTCACCGACATCGTCGAAAAAGAGATGTATACATTCGAAGACCGTAACGGCGATTCGCTCACCCTGCGCCCAGAAGGCACCGCCGCTTGCGTGCGCGCTGTACTGGAGCACGGCATAACCGGCAATGGCCAGGTGCAGAAGCTCTGGTACATCGGCCAGATGTTCCGCCATGAGCGCCCGCAAAAAGGTCGTTACCGCCAGTTCCACCAGATTGGCGTGGAGGTATTCAACCTCGACGGCCCGGACATCGACGCCGAACTGATCATGCTGACCTGGCGCCTTTGGGGCCTGCTGGGCATCCAGGATGCTGTCAAGCTCGAGCTCAACAGCCTGGGCACCAGCGAAGCCCGTGCCCGCTACCGTGACGCCCTGGTCGAATTCCTCAGCGCGCGCCTTGAGCAGCTCGACGAAGACAGTCAGCGCCGCCTCAAGAGCAACCCGCTGCGAATTCTCGACAGCAAGGACCAAGGCACCCAGGCGGTGCTGGTCGGCGCCCCGAAGCTGGAAGATTACCTGGACGAAGACTCCCGCACGCACTTCGAGGGCCTCAAGGCTCGCCTGGATGCCGCCGGCATTCCGTTCGTGATCAATACCAAGCTGGTACGTGGCCTGGACTATTACAGCAAGACCGTGTTCGAGTGGGTCACCGACAAGCTCGGAGCTCAAGGCACTGTATGCGCGGGTGGCCGTTACGATGGCCTGGTCGAGCAGATGGGCGGCAAGCCTACCACTGGTGTAGGTTTCGCCATGGGTATCGAACGCCTGATCCTGCTGCTGGAAACCCTCGGCAAGGTGCCTGAATCGATCAGTCGCACCATCGACGTCTACCTGTGCGCCTTTGGCGACCAGGCGGAGTTGGCCGCTCTGCGTGTTTCCGAGGGCCTGCGTGATCGCTTGCCGGGCCTGCGCCTGGCGGTCAACGCCGGTGGCGGCAGCTTCAAGAGTCAATTCAAGAAAGCCGACAAGAGCGGCGCCCTGTTCGCCCTGATTCTCGGCGACGATGAGCTGGCCAAGCAGGAAGTTGGCATCAAGCCCCTGCGTGGCCAGGGCGAACAACAGAACATTGCCTGGGATGCTCTGGCTGAGCACCTGGAAACCGCGATCGCCCAGGCGTAACGCGGTTCAACAAGCGAATAGGCGAAAAGGAGTATTGGGGTGTCGAGTACCGATGATGAACTGGCCGGAGTCAAGGACTGGTGGAACCGCAACGGCAAGCCGCTGCTGACCGGTGCCCTGCTGGCTGGCGTGGTGGTGTTGGGCTGGAATACCTGGCACAAGTACCAGAGCAACCAGGCGCAAGGTGCTTCGCAGCTGTATCAGGCCCTGCTAGAAACCAGCCTGACGCCGACCGGCCAGCCTGATGCGACCAAGGTTGCGGAACTGGCCGGCAAGCTCAAGAGCGAGTTCGGCGGTACCGCGTACGCTCAGTACGGCAGCCTGTTCGTGGCCAAGGTTGCGGTCGAGACCGGCAAGCTCGACGACGCTGCTGCCGAGCTGAAAAGCGTGCTGGACAAGCCTGCCGACGTCACCCTGGGTGAGATTTCGCGCCAGCGCTTGGCCCGTGTGCTCGCCGCGCAGAACAAGGCCGAAGAGGCCCTCAAGCTGCTCGATGGTGACACTGAAAAAGCGTTTCTGGCCAGCCGTGAAGAGTTGAAGGGAGACCTGCTGGTGCAACTGGGGCGCGGCGACGATGCCCACAGTGCCTACGAAAAAGCCAAGGCCGCGTTGTCTGATGAAGCAGCGGTCGGTGGCCTGCAACTGAAGCTGGATGACTTGGCCAAAGGGGATGCGTAAGTGATCGGTTGGAAACAAGCAGCAGTGCTGACCCTGGCCGTGCTGGCCGCAGGTTGCAGCAGCAACAGCAAAAAGGAACTGCCTCCGGCCGAACTGACCAAGTTCACCGAAGAAGTGGCGTTGAAAAAACTGTGGAGCCGTTCGATCGGTGACGGTCAGGGTGAAACTTACAACACGCTGGTTCCCGCGATCGAGAACGACCGCATCTATGCCTCCGATGTCAACGGCGAAGTGTTCGCCCTCGACCGCCTCACTGGCGACGTGGTATGGAAAAAGGACCTGGAAAAGCCAGTTTCCGGCGCTGTTGGTGTCGGTTATGGCCTGGTCATGCTCGGCACTCTCAAGGGTGAGGTGATCGCGCTGGATTCCAGCACGGGTGAGGAGCGCTGGAAGGCGCGCGTCACCAGTGAAGTGCTCGCGCCGCCGGCCAACAACGGTGACGTGGTAGTGGTGCAAACCCAGGACGATCGCTTGATTGGCCTGGATGCCGCCACTGGCGACCGCCGCTGGATCTACGAGAGCACCCCGGCCGTGCTGACCCTGCGTGGCACCGGTGCACCGATCGCTACCAACCGCCTGGCGGTGGCTGGCCTGTCCACCGGTAAAGTGGTTGCGGTTGACATCAACAACGGCGTGCCGGTGTGGGAAAGCCGCGTGGCCGTACCACAGGGCCGTTCCGAACTGGACCGTGTGGTGGATATCGACGGCGGCCTGCTGCTGTCCGGTGGTACCCTGTACGTCAGCACCTACCAGGGCCGCGTCGCGGGCCTGGACCTGGAAAGCGGCCGTGTGCTGTGGCAGCGCGATGCTTCCAGCTACGTGGGCGTTGCCCAGGGTTACGGTAACGTCTATGTCAGCGAAGCCAGCGGTACTGTCGAGAGTGTTGACGAACGTTCTTCCAGCGCGCTGTGGAGCAACGATTCGATGGCCCGTCGCCAGCTGAGCGCGCCAGAGGTGTTCTCAAGCTACGTGGCGGTGGGTGACTTCGAAGGTTACCTGCACCTGCTGAGCCAGGTCGATGGCCGTTTCGTCGGCCGTGAGCGGATCGACAGCGATGGTGTGCGCGCTCGTCCACTTGTGGTCGGCGACACCATCTACGTCTTTGGCAATAGCGGTAAGCTCGAGGCACTGACCGTTCGCTGAAGCTATGCTTGGAGCCCTGGTGGGCTTCAGGCCGCGGCGTAGGATACGCCGCCCGAACTCCGGCCGCTGCCTTGCAGCGGCCTTTGCATTTTCAAGAATTCAAGAGTGGAGAGCCGCATGGTTCCCGTAATCGCCCTGGTGGGCCGCCCGAACGTCGGCAAATCCACCATGTTCAACCGCCTGACCAAGACCCGCGATGCCATCGTCGGTGACTTGTCGGGCCTGACCCGTGACCGCCAGTACGGTGATGCCTCCTGGCAGGGTCGTTCCTTCATCCTGATCGACACCGGCGGTATTACCGGTGACGAAGTGGGCATGGACGAGAAGATGGCCGAGCAGTCGCTGATGGCCATCGAAGAAGCTGACTATGTATTGTTTCTGGTTGACGCCCGCGCCGGCATGACCGCCGCGGATCAGATGATTGCCGAGCACCTGCGCAAGCGCAACAAAGAGGCAATTCTGGTCGCCAACAAAATCGACAACATCGATGCCGATGTGGCGCGCGCCGAGTTCTCGCCGCTGGGCATGGGCAACGCCATCCCGGTGGCTGGCTCCCAGGGCCGGGGTATCAACGCGTTGATGGAAGCTGTGCTCGGCCACATCCCGCGTGACCAGGTCGAGGAAGCCCTGGACGCTGAGGTCGCCGAGGGCGAGGAAGCTGTCCGCATCCCTGGCCCGAGCGAGAAAGATGGCATCAAGATCGCCATCATCGGCCGCCCGAACGTGGGCAAGTCGACCCTCGTCAACCGCATGCTTGGGGAAGAGCGGGTGGTGGTCTACGACCAGCCAGGTACCACCCGTGACAGTATCTATATCCCGTTCGAGCGTGATGGCGAAAAGTACACCTTCATCGACACCGCGGGTGTGCGTAAGCGCGGCAAGATCCACGAGGAAGTCGAAAAGTTCTCGGTGGTCAAAACCCTGCAGGCGATCAAGGACGCCAACGTCGTGATCTTCGTCATGGACGCCCGCGAAGGTGTGGTCGACCATGACCTGAACCTGCTGGGCTTCGCCCTCGAAGCCGGCCGCGCCATCGTCATCGCGCTGAACAAGTGGGACGGCATGGAGCCGGGCGAGCGCGACTACGTCAAGACCGAATTGGAGCGTCGGCTGTTCTTCGTCGACTTCGCCGACATCCACTTCATCTCAGCCCTGCATGGCACCGGCGTGGGCAACCTGTACAAGTCGGTACAGGCCGCGTTCAAGTCTGCGGTCACCCGCTGGCCGACCAGCCGCCTGACACAGATCCTCGAAGACGCGGTAAGCGAGCACCAGCCGCCGTTGGTCAACGGTCGCCGTATCAAGCTGCGTTATGCCCACCTCGGCGGCGCTAACCCACCGCTGATCGTGATCCACGGCAACCAGACCGAGAAGATTCCCAAGTCTTACTCGCGCTACTTGGAAAATACCTACCGCCGTGTGCTCAAGTTGGTCGGTACCCCGATCCGCATCGAGTACAAAGGTGGTGAAAACCCCTATGAGGGCAAGAAAAATACCCTCACCGATCGCCAGGTCAACAAAAAGCGCCGCTTGATGTCCCACCACAAGAAGGCCGAGAAAAAGCGCCGCGACAAGCGCTGATTCTGCTTCGCGGCTAAATCCGCTCCTACGACAGGGTGCCGATGCAGATTTACGCATCACCTGTAGGAGCGGGTTTACCCGCGAAATTGCCCTTTGATCCAGAGCAATCCTGTTATTGTTTCAACCTTTTTCCTGACCACGCGATCCGCTATGCTCGGACTCCACCCGTGCCGGATACACCCCAGGAAAGAGGGCTCCATGATCCGCAGCAAACTGCCGAATGTCGGCACGACCATCTTCACCACCATGTCTCAGCTGGCCGCGCAAACCGGCGCGCTCAACCTGTCCCAGGGTTTTCCCGACTTCAACGGCCCGCAAGCGCTGCTCGATGCGGTCGGTCGGCATGTGTCCGCCGGTCACAATCAGTATTGCCCGATGACTGGCCTGCCGGCCCTGCGTCAGCAGGTGGCCGCCAAAGTCGCCAGGTTGTATGGCGCCATGGTGGATGCTGACCATGAAGTGACCATCACCCCTGGCGCCACGGAAGCGATCTTCTGCGCCATCCAGGCAGTGGTTCACCCAGGTGACGAGGTGATCGTCTTCGACCCCTGTTACGACAGTTACGAGCCGTCGGTTGAACTGGCAGGCGGGCGCTGTGTGCATGTGCAGCTCAGTGACGGCGACTTCCGCATCGATTGGCAGGCGTTCAGCGATGCTTTAAGCCCCCGTACGCGCATGGTCGTCCTCAATTCGCCGCACAACCCCAGTGGAGCATTGATCAGCCGTGAGGACCTCGAGCAACTGGCGCAACTGATCGCAGGCCGCGATATCTACCTGGTCAGCGACGAAGTTTACGAACACCTGGTCTACGATGGCGTGCGCCATGCCAGTGTGCTGGCCCATGAACAGTTGTACCAACGCGCCTTCGTCATCAGCTCGTTCGGCAAGACCTACCACGTCACCGGCTGGAAAACCGGCTATGTGATCGCGCCACCGGCCTTGACCGCCGAATTGCGCAAGGTGCACCAGTACGTCAATTTCTGCGGTGTTACACCACTGCAGTGTGCCTTGGCCGACTTCATGGCCGAGCACCCGGAGCACATCGATGAGCTGCCGGGGTTTTACCAAGCCAAGCGCGATTTGTTCTGCGGCCTGCTCGAAGGATCGCGTTTGCGGTTTACCCCTACCGCGGGTACTTACTTCCAGTTGGTGGACTATTCGCAAATTCGCCCGGACCTGAACGATGTCGACATGGCCATGTGGCTCACCCGCGAGCACGGTGTGGCGACCATTCCGGTCTCGGTGTTCTACCAGCAACCTGTCCCCGAGCAACGCCTGGTGCGCCTGTGCTTTGCCAAACGTGAGGAGACGCTGCGCCAGGCAGCGGAAAAACTATGCGCGATCTGAGTGCACTGCCTAACCTGAAAATCGCCCTGGTGCAGACCGCCCTGGCCTGGCACGACCGTGAAGCCAACTATGCGCATTTCGAGGTGCTGCTGGATCAGGCGCGCGGCGCCGACCTGGTGGTACTGCCGGAAATGTTCACCACAGGGTTTTCCATGCAGTCGCACACCTTGTGTGAGCCTGAAAACGGCCCAACCTACAAGTGGCTGAAGGCCCAGGCCAAGCGCATCGATGCGGTGGTCACCGGCAGCGTGATCATCCAGGCTGCCGACGGTAGCCACCGTAACCGTTTGTTGTGGGCGCGCCCGGATGGCGAGGTGCTGCATTACGATAAACGTCACCTGTTCCGCATGGCCGGCGAGCACAAGCACTACACCCCAGGTGAGCGTCAGGTGCAGTTCGAGCTCAAGGGGTGGCGGGTGCGTCCGCTGATCTGCTATGACCTGCGTTTCCCGGTATGGAGCCGTGATGCTCAGGACACCGACCTGCTGCTGTACACCGCCAATTGGCCTGCGGCACGGCGCCTGCACTGGAACCGGCTGCTGCCGGCGCGGGGCATCGAGAACCTGTGCTATGTAGCAGCGGTGAACCGCGTGGGCACCGATGGCAAAGGCTTTGCCTATTCCGGCGACAGCCAGGTGCTGGACTTCCAGGGCGAGAGCCTGCTCAGTGCGGGGGAAGCGGACGGGGTGTTCACGGCGGTGTTGAGCGCGGCGGAGCTGGCGGCCTACCGCACCAAATTTCCGGCCAACCTGGACGCCGATACCTACGAGATCCACTGAAGCAGAACCGGCCTCTTCGCGGGTTTAATAGTGAAGAGGCCGGCCTTGGTTACATCATTTTTCGGTTAGTACACGTCCCGTCGATAACGCCCATCTTCTATCAGCTGCTGCACAGTCGCTTCTCCAAGGATGCCCTTGAGCGCTGCGTCCACCCCTGCCGCCATGCCCTGCAGGCTGCCGCAGACATACACACAAGCCCCGTCTAGCACCCATTGCTTCAAGGTCTCGGCCTGCTGCAGCAACACATCCTGCACATACACCTTTTCGGCCTGATCACGTGAAAAGGCAAGGTCCAGCCGTGCCAGGTCGCCGCTGGCGAGCCAGCCCTGCAGTTCTGCGCCACACAGCAGGTCATGGGCGCGGTTGCGCTCACCGAACAGTAACCAGTTGCGCTGCTCGCCAGCATTGACCCGCGCTCGCATCAAGCTGCGCAGGCCTGCCAGCCCCGTGCCGTTGCCGATCAGGATCATCGGTGCAGGAGCCTGGGGCAGGTGGAAGCTGCTATTGCGGCGCAAGCGCAGGCTTAGGGTGCCATCAAGCGGCAGGTATTCGGTCAGCCAGCCCGAGCCCAGGCCGAGATGGCCGTGCGCATTACGCTCCTGGCGCACGATCAGCTCCAGCACCCCATCACTGGCGATGGAGGCGATGGAGTATTCGCGGCTGCCGATCGGTACCAGGGCATCAACCAGGGCCTGCGGGTGCAGGCCAAGCAGATGGTCGCGACGGCTCGGCAGCTGGCGGCCAGCCAGGGCCTGGCTCAGGGTTGTGTGCAAGCCTTCGACCTGCACGCTGACATTGGCGTCCTGCGCCATGCCATGCACAAACGCATCGATCCGGGCGCGCCCATTGAGCGGCAGGATTTCCACCAGGTCACCGGCTTCCCAACTGGCCGGTTGCTCTGGCCGCAGGCCTAGCAGGTAGACCGGTTGGCCTTGGCTGCCGGGGTTGAGCTGCTCGCGCCTGACCAGGGTCCAGTTGCCGAAACTCGGCGGCTGCCAGGCGCTGACAGGTTGAACACCGGTCAGTTGCGCCAGCTGCTGCTGCCAGAGCTGCACAGCGGCCTGGTCGACATTGTCCACTTCCACTGGGCCGAAAGCGCTGCTGGCGCCCCGATCACTCAACCAAGCCTGCAGGCGTCGGGCGAAACCACAGAAATGTGGATACTGCCGATCCCCCAAGGCGAGTAGGGCGTAGTTGAGGTGGTTCAACGTCAAGGGCTGGCCGAGCACCTTGCGTTCGAAGCCACGGGCACTGTCGGGGGCTTCGCCATCGCCGAAGGTACTGACCACGAACAGGGCGCGACGGGCCTGCTTCAAGTCGGCCTCATTCAGCTCGGCCAGGGCGCGTACGCGTACCGGCAAGCCCGCTGCCTGCAGCTGGCTTGCGCTTTGCCAAGCCAGTTGTTCGGCCAGGCCGCTTTGGCTGGCGAAACCAACAAGCCAGCTGTCACCGTCGCCCTGCCGAGCGTCGACATGGCTGCGGGCGGCAAGCACTTGGCGCTTCTTGCGCCGTCGGTCGAGGTATAGCAGCCAGCCGGTGATGAAGAACAGCGGCATGCTCAGGCTGGCGATGGTGACGATGATGCGCCCGGGTAGGCCGAAGTATTCGCCGACATGCAGCGCGTAGACGCTTTGCAGCAACTGAGCCTTGAAGGGCTTTTCGATGTAGCGCTCTTGGCGCTTGATCTGGCCAGTTGCCGGGTCGATTACCAATGTGTTGAATGCCCGTGGGTGGGCTGCACCCTCTAGTAAATAGAACAGATTCGCCGGCTGGTTGCCCGCTGGCGGCAGGCGCAGGTTATAGGCGGCAAGGCTCGGGCCGGCTGCACCTTTGAGGGTGGCCCAGATAGCGTCGTAGTCGACCACCAGCGGCGGCGCATGCTTGTCGATATTGGGCGGCCCATGACGACCACGGCCCTCACCGCGTTTGTGCTGCTGACCGGCCGCTGGCTCCGCCAGCAGCTTGTTCAGCCCCGAGCGATACCATTCATAAGACCAGAACAACCCGGTGAGCGCGAACAGTAGGTAGAACAGCAGGCACCAAGTACCGGCCACCGCGTGCAGATCCCAGTTGAAGGCACGGCCCTTTTTGGCCCAGTCGAGGGTCAGCCAGGTCCGCCAGTTGAGCGCCTTGCGCGGCCAGCGCAGATAGAAGCCGGACAGGCAGAAAAACACCAGCATCAGGGTGCAGGCGCCGGTGATCTGCCGGCCAGTGTCGCCCATGGCGAGGAAGCGGTGCAGGCTCAGCATCAGGTTGAAGAAACCCTGGCCGGTGGCATCGCCCTTGAGCTCGCCAGTGTAGGGGTCGGCATAGCGCAGTGTGCCCCGGCGCTCGCCGGGTGGCGGGGTGAAGAACACCCGCGCAGCGTTGCCTTCGCGTACATCCACCCACAGCATCGAAACTTTCTCGCCCTGGGCGGTTTCCACGCGGCTAACCAGCTCGGCTGGCGGCAGTACGCCCTCAGCCCGTACTTCAACCTTGAGGACATCGGCGTTGAAGGCGCGCAGCAGCTCTTCCTGGAACGAGTACAGCGCACCGGTGATACCCATCACTGCCAGCACCAGGCCTGCGGTGATGCCAAAAAACCAGTGCAGTTGAAACAGCGTCTTCTTCACCACGTCTTCACCTTGTGTCGCTACCGCCCTCTATGCGGCGGGATTATGCCTTGATACGCAAAAACCCCGCTCACTGGAGTGAACGGGGCTGGGCTTCGGATCTTCAGAAGTGGACGCTGGTGGTCAGCAATGCGGTCCTGCCCGCTGCCTGATTGGCGAAGTGAGTAGAGAAGGCCTTGTCGTAATACACCTCGTTGGTCAGGTTCTGCACGTTCAGTTGCAGGTCGACGTTCTTGGTCAGCTTGTAGGCGGCCATGGCGTCGTAGCGCACGTAACTGTCTACTACCGTGGTATTGGCCACGTTGCCGTAGACCTCATCCATATAGAATGCGCCGCCGCCAACGGTCAGCTTTGGCGTGATCGAGTAAGTGGTCCACAGGCTGGCGCTGTTGTTGGGGGTGTTTGGCAGTTGGTTGCCATCGTTGACCCCGCCAATGGGCCCACCATCGATCTGGCGCGCTTGCATGTAGGTGTAGCCAGCAAATACCTGCCACTTGTCGGTTATTTTGCCGCTGGCCGACAACTCGATGCCCTGCACGCGGGTTTCACCAACGTTTTCGTAGCTGGTAGTGCCTACCTGTACGCGGGCGTTTTCCTTCTCGGTACGGAATAGCGCGGCGGCCAGGGACAGGCGCTCGTTGAGCAGGTCCCACTTGGTGCCGATCTCGTAGTTTGTGGTTTCTTCGGGCTCCAGGTCGCTGCTGAGCAAGTTACCGCTGCGATCAGGAGTGCCTGGCAGTGGGTTGCCTTCGGTGCCTTCGCCGAGCATCGCGCCAGGTGGCGTTGCAGAGGTGGCATAGGACACATAGATGCTGCCGTTTTCGGCAGGCTTCCACACCAGCCCTAACTGGCCGGTGACGAACTCACTGGTGTCCTGGCCCTTGGCGGTCGTAGTGCCTGCTGCGTTGTAGGTTTTGTAGTCGGTATCGAAGTGGTCGTAGCGCAGGCCCATGTTCAGCAGCCACTGCGGCGTCAGTTCCAGCGTGTCGAATACGTAAAGTGCACGGGTCTTGCTGTTGGTGGTGGTGCCAGCGTAGTTGCGGGCGATGCTGCCGCTCCACGGGTCGTCCGGGTTCGGATTGCTCAGCGAGGTGCAGTTATAGCCACTGCTGGCGCCGATCATGCCTGGGGTGCAGTTGGTGTTGGCGGCGCCGCCTGGCACGGTATCGGTGTTGACGGTGTAGGACGAGCGCTGGCTTTCTTCGCGGCTCAGTTCCACTCCGGTGGAGAAGCTGTTCTTCAGCCCGGCCAGGTAGAACTCGCCGAACAGGTCGGTCTGGTTGGTTGTGGTGGCGGTATTGCCAACCCGTGTGTTGGCGCGGCGCCAGACGCTGCCGTTGTTGACGTTGCCCTTGCTGTCATCGGGCTGGGTGAGGATGTAGTCCTGCATGCTGTTGCCATGGCGCAGGGTGTTTTTCACCGTCAGGGTGTCGCTAAGGTCGTGCTCGATGGCGAAGGTGGCGATATCGACGCGGGTCTTGCGAAAATCGCGGTCGGTCAGGCCGTAGAAGTTGTCGCTGTCGCCACCGTCGTAGGGCTTGCTCGGGTGAGCAGAGGTGCGTGCGTTGCTGCCACCTGCCGGGATGCTGTAGGGAATGCCCGAGTCAGGCAGGTCGTCGCTTTCCAGGTGGTAGTAGTCAAGGTTGACGCGGGTGGGCGTGCCCAACCCAAAGGCCAGCGAGGGGGCGATACCCCAGCGGTCGTAGTTGACCTTGTCGCGGCCGGCGACGTTGCTGTCGTGGGTCATCAGGTTCAGGCGCCCGGCGGCGGTGTCACTGAACTGGTAGTTGCCATCGAGGGTGTAACGCTGGGTCTGGTCACTGCCCCAGGTCCAGGCGCCGTCGAGCGAATTGCCCAGGTGGGCACGTTTGCTGACCAGGTTGATGGTACCGCCTGCGGCACCACGACCACCAATCGCCGAGTTCGGGCCCTTGGCCACTTCGACCGATTCGATGGCGAAGATTTCCCGGCTCTGGGCCCCGGTATCACGCACGCCATCCAGGTAGGTGTCGCCTTGGGCGTCGAAACCGCGGATGAACGGGCGGTCGCCTTGCGGGTTGCCGCCTTCGCCAGCACCAAACGTTATTCCCGGTACGGTACGCAGCGCGTCCTGCAGGGTCAGGGCATTGGTGTCCTTGATGACTTGTTGCGGGATGACGGTGACCGAGCGCGGGGTGTCCACCAGCGGTGCGGTGTACTTCTGCGAGGAGGCACGCTCTACTTGGTAATCGGTGCTGGCTTGCTCAGCTTTACCCTTGACGCTGGTGGCGTCGAGGGTCAAGGCAGTGCTGGCGACCGGGTCGGCAGCATAGGCGCCGGACGCGCCGAGGGCTAAGCCGATGGCGGTTACGATCGAGCGTGGTGAGCTTACTGCAGATGGTACGTTTGGCATTGCGCTGGACCTTCCCCAAGGTGTGAAGGCCGCGGATGTTAATGTAAGGATTTGTAAGGCACAATTGAGACTCGTTACCATTCGCTAGAAATTTACAATCTTTACATATTCTCTTTACGTTTTAGCGACACTGAAACGTGTAAGCCCAGTCAGGGCTTGTGCAGTGTAAAAGGGAATCAATATCATCGAAATCTTACAGTTCTTAACGGTGCCGTCGCATGTTGCTTCATATTCCAGGGGTGTTCGATGCTCAAGAGCTGGCTCGCATTCGCGTAGCGCTGGAGCAGGCCGACTGGGCAGATGGCAAGGCCACGGCCGGTTTTCAGTCGGCCAAGGCCAAGCACAACCTGCAATTGCCAGAAGGCCATGCCCTGGCCAAGGAAATCGGCAGTGCGCTGATCGATCGCTTGTGGCAAAGCCCCCTGTTCATGTCGGCGGCGCTGCCACACAAGGTGTTCCCGCCGCTGATCAACTGCTACCGCGAGGGCGGAAATTTCGGTTTCCACATCGACAATGCGCTGCGCCAGCCCAAAGGCAGCGCCGAACGAGTGCGCACCGATCTGTCCTCGACCCTGTTCCTCAGCGACCCAGCCAGCTACGACGGTGGAGAGCTGGTGATTCAGGACACCTATGGCGAGCAACAGGTCAAGCTTGCAGCCGGTGACCTTGTGTTGTACCCCGGCACCAGTTTGCACAAGGTCAACCCGGTGACCCGTGGCGTGCGCTATGCGGCATTCTTCTGGACCCAGAGCCTGGTGCGCGAGGACAGCCAGCGCGCGCTGCTGTTCGAGATGGACAATGCCATCCAGCAACTCACTGCCGACGTGCCAGACCATCCATCCTTGCTGCAACTGACAGGCACTTACCATAACTTGCTGCGCCGCTGGGCCGAGGTCTAAACCGTGTCCTATCAGTTACGGCGTGAAGAAGTGGTGGATGCTGCCGGCCTGCAGGCGATGCTCCAACACAGTCCTGGCAAGGCGGCCCAGGCAATTCTGGCGGCAGCGGGGCAGGGCATGGTCGAGGCTCAGTTGCTGCTTGGGCAAATCCTGCTCGATGGCCTTGGCATCGAGCAGGATGCACGTGTGGCCCGGCGCTGGTTCGCCATTGCAGCTCAGGGCGGCAATGCCATGGCGCATAACATGCTCGGTCGTTGCCACGAGCAGGGCTGGGGAGGCGAGGTGAATGATGCACTAGCGGCCATTCATTATGCGCAGGCCGCCGATGCAGGGCTCGATTGGGGCCTCTATAACCTTGGCAACATGCTCGCGACTGGGCGTGGGCTGCCGGTCAATCAAGCCCAGGCGCTGATCTGTTACGAGAAGGCCGCGCTGTTGGGCCATGCCAAGTCGATGAACCTCTATGGGCGCTATTTGGAGCATGGCATCGCCACCGCGCCAAGCCCGGCACGGGCGGTGCGCTGGTATCGGCGGTCGGCTGAGGCGGGGGATTTTCGCGGCATGTTCAGCCTGGCCATGGTGTTGGCCGAGCGTGGCGAGTTGGCCGAGGCTGGGACCTGGCTGGAACGGGCGCGGTTGGAGGGCAACCTGAATTTTCTGCGCAGTGCCTTGGTGACCTTGCAGGGCGCGGGGCCGATGTTGACGTCTTACGCAGCCCGCTATGCCGAGCGGTTGCAGCAGGTCGAGCGCAGCACGTTGTAAGGCGGCGCTCGATCTCACTGCCACCAAAAGGCTCAAACCAAGCCGAAAAAATCCGACACCAGATCACCGGTATCGGATTTTGCGGCCTATGGCCGAACGCTCAAAGCATCAGCCTCAACTGAATGGCATTAGCCATCAGGCCCCGTTTGGCTTTACAGGTAGTAAGCCTTCAGCGGCGGGAAGCCGTTGAATTCAACTGCGCTGTAGCTGGTCGTGTAGGCACCGGTCGACAGCCAGTACAGGCGGTCACCAATGGCCAGGTTCAGCGGCAGGCCGTATTTGTAGTTCTCGTACATGATGTCGGCGCTGTCACAGGTCGGGCCGGCGATGACCACTTCTTCGGCTTCGCCTTTCTTCTCGGTCCAGATCGGGAACTTGATGGCTTCGTCCATGGTTTCGATCAGGCCGGAGAACTTGCCCACATCGGTGTAGATCCAGCGCTCGACGGCGGTGCGCGATTTGCGTGCCACCAGCACCACTTCACTGACCAGGATGCCGGCGTTGGCAATCAGCGAACGGCCAGGCTCAAGGATGATCTCCGGCAGGTCGTCACCAAAGTCTTCCTTCAGGAAGCGGATGATCTCTTCGGCATAGGTTTCGAGGCTGTTGGTGCGGGTGATGTAGTTGGCCGGGAAGCCGCCACCCATGTTGATCAGCTTAAGCTCGATGCCGTCTTCTTCCTTCAGGCGCTCGAAGATCACCTTGACCTTGGCGATGGCCGCATCCCACACGCTGATGTCGCGCTGCTGGGAGCCTACGTGGAAGGAAATGCCGTAAGGCACCAGGCCCAAATCACGGGCGAGGATCAGCAGGTCCATGGCCATGTCGGTCTGGCAGCCGAATTTGCGCGACAGCGGCCAGTCGGCCGTGGTCGAGCCTTCGGTAAGGATGCGCACGTAGACCTTAGAGCCCGGCGCGGCTTTGGCGATGTTGCGCAGGTCCGCTTCCGAGTCGGTGGCGTACAGGCGCACACCCTTCTCGTAGAAGTAGCGAATGTCCTTGGATTTCTTGATGGTGTTGCCGTAGCTGATCCGGTCGGCACTGACGCCACGGCTCATCACTTTGTCCAGCTCGTAGATCGAGGCGATGTCGAAGCTCGAGCCTTTTTCTTTGAGCAGGTCGATGATCTCGACGGCGGGGTTGGCCTTGACCGCGTAGTACACCTTGGCGAATTCGAAACCTGCGCGCAGGTCGTCGTAGGCCTGGCTGATCATCTGGGTATCGATGAGTACGAACGGGGTTTCCTGCTTGTCGGCGAACGCCTTCATTTTCTGGAAGGTGTCACGTGCGAAATAGTCTTCGACCTGGATCGACATGCTCAGGGACTCCATGGGCAAACTGAAAGAATAAGTGGCTGCAACTGAACGTCCTCCGTATCCCCACTTTGGTTCGCCTACTCAGTACTTGAGCCGGATGGATCGTTTCCAGCATGGACGTTCGGCGCGCACTTTAGGGCGTGAAGAATGCAGAATCAACAGGCAATCCGGGCGTGATCGTCGTGGAACGGCACCCTTCCCACTGAATAACCGACTCGCATGACCAGCTGATGTTCCCCTGGCACTTTCAAGCGTAAAAAATTGTGGAATGGAGCGAGTTGGCACCTTCGCGGGTTAACCCGCTCCTACAGGGTTTTGCCGGTGCGGCCGGGAGCGACAGCACACGGGGAGGAGGCTTTGGTGTTCATATTTATGGCCACGGTTTTCTGGGACCGGCGTGCAGAAAATGACTCATAAATTTTTTGTTACCGACAGGCGGACAGTGCTCGTCCATGAGAATCACTGCCATCTAAGCCTGGATGATGCCGTCAGGAAGCTGCGACCTCGGCAGGCGAAACAATGCTGGTCTTCGCCCCACGTGAGCGCCCGGAGCTCAGGTAAGCGGCAATCGACTCCTGTGTGACCTCGCCAAGGAATACCTGCTCAGCGTCCAGCACCGGCAACCAGGCACGGTTGAACTCGTACATCCGCGACAGCAGGATACGCAGATGCTCGTCGTGCGATGCAGTGGCGTTGAACGGGCGCAGGAAGTCGCCGCAGGTGCCTTGCTGGCGGTGCATGTCGCGGCGGCGTACGTAACCCAGTGCCTTGTTCTGCCCGTCGGTCACCACCACATAACGACGGTCATGCTCATCGAGCAGCTCCAGGGCATCATTGACCGGGGTTTGCGGGCTGACCGATGGCGCGTTGTCTGCGGCATCTTCGGCGCGCACCAGCAGCAGGCGCTTGAGGGTGCTGTCCTGGCCGACGAAGTTGCTCACGAAATCATCCACAGGGTGCGCCAGCAGGGTATCCGGGTGGTCGAGCTGGAGCAATTTACCGGCGCGGAAAATGGCGATCTTGTCGCCGAGCTTGATCGCCTCGTCAATGTCGTGGCTGACCATGATCACGGTCTTGTTCAGCGCCCGCTGCATTTCGAAGAACTCGTTCTGGATCATCTCGCGGTTAATCGGGTCGACTGCGCCGAACGGCTCGTCCATCAGCAATACCGGTGCTTCGGCTGCCAGCGCGCGGATCACCCCGATGCGCTGCTGCTGGCCACCGGAAAGTTCGCGCGGATAGCGCTGCAGGTACTGCTTGGGTTCTAGCTTGATCATGTGCATCAGCTCACGGGCGCGCTCACGGCACTTTTGCTTGTCCCAGCCGAGCAGCCGCGGGACCACGGTGATGTTCTCCTCGATGGTCATGTTGGGGAACAGGCCGATTTGCTGGATCACGTAGCCGATGTGCCGGCGCAGGGTCACTTCGTCCAGCGCGCTGGTGTCTTCGCCATTGATGAACACCTGCCCGGAGGTGGGCGTGATCAGGCGGTTGATCATCTTCAACGTGGTGCTCTTGCCGCAGCCCGATGGGCCGAGGAACACGCAGATTTCGCCTTCATTGACGGTGAGGCTTACCGCGTCGACGGCTTTGACGTCCTTGCCGTTGACGTTGAAGGTTTTGCTGAGGTTCTTCAGTTCGATCATGAGCGCAGTCCTTCTGGAGTCAGGGCACGTTGCAGGGTTTGCAGGAGCAGGTCGGCGATGATCGCCAGCAGGCTGACCAGCACAGCGCCGACCAGCAGCATCGACATGTCGCTGCGGCTGATTGAGGTGAGAATGAGCACCCCCAGGCCGCCGGCGCCAATGGTGGCGGCGATGGTCATGACGCCGATGTTCATCACCACGGCGGTGCGCACGCCGGCGAGGATCACGGGCACGGCGATGGGCAGCTCGACCATGCGCAGGCGCTGGCCGAAGGTCATGCCGATCCCCCGCGCCGCCTCACGGATACCGGGCTCGACGTTGGTCAGGGCGAGGTAGGTGTTGCGCAGGATCGGCAGCAGCGAATAAAGAAACACTGCGGTGATCGCGGGCAGTGGGCCGAGCCCTTGGCCGAACTTGGAGTAGAACGGCAGCAGCAAGCCAAACAGCGCGATCGACGGGATGGTCAGCAGCACCGTGGCACTGGCTTGCAAAGGGCCGGCGACCACCGGGAAGCGGGTCATCAGAATGCCCAGCGGCACCCCGACGATAATCGCAAGGCCCACCGCCACGCCCACCAGCATGATGTGCTGCCAGGTCAGCTGCAGCACCAAGGCCCAGTCAAGATGGGCGAACGTGTCAAACAGGTTCATGGCTGGACCTCGCTGTTCAAGGGGTGCTCGCGCAGGAAGGCAGCGGCCACGCTGGTCGGGCTCTGGTGCTGGACATCGACCTTGGCGTTGAGCTGACGCATGGTTTCGTCATCGAGCTGTTCGGCCAGTGGCTTGAGCAGCGCCACCAGTTTCGGGTTGGCGTCGATGATCTGTTTGCGCACCACCGGGGCGGCGGTGTAATCGGGGAAGTAGTGCTTGTCGTCTTCGAGCAGCTTGATCTTGAAGGCGCTCAGGCGGCCGTCAGTGGTGTACACCAAGCCTGCGAACACCTGGTTGTTGTGCATCGCGGTATAGACCAGGCCGGCATCCATCTGGCGGATATTGGCGCGCCCCACTTGCAGGTCGTACATCTGCTTGAGGCCCACGAGGCCATCCGGCCGGTTGGCGAATTCGGTGTCCAGGGCAACCAAGTGGTTGCGGTCGCTTTCATCACGCAGTACCTGGTTGAGGTCGCTGATGGTGTTGACCTGTGGGTAAGCCTCAGCCACCTCTTTGGGCAGGCCCAAAGCGTAGGTATTGCTGAACTTCGACGGCGTCAACCAGATCAGGTCCTTCTTCGCATCCAGCGCCTTGACCTTGGCGTAGGTGGCCTCTGCACTGGGCATGCGTTCTTCGATGTGGTTGTAGGACACCAGCGAAACACCGGTGTATTCCCACATCAGATCGAGCTGCCCGGTCTCCTGTGCCTGGCGTGCCAGGCTACTGCCAAGGCCGTTGGTGACGTGTACGTCGAAGCCGTTGGCACGCAGGTATTGCGCGGTGATTTCGGCAAGCACGGTCTGCTCGGTGAACACCCGCGCGCCGATGCGAATCAGCGGTTTCTCCGCTGCCTGGGCAAAACCTGCGAACAGCAGTGCCGCGCCCAGCAGCAAGGCGATTTTCTTCTTCATGGTTTCCCTCTCGTTAACCAGCCAGGCCGCGTTCCAGCCAGCGCTTGCTGGCAAAACTCACTGCCGCATCCAGAATCAGGGCCAGCAGCGCGGTGCAGGCTGCACCCAGCAACAGTTGTGGCTGGTTGTTCAGGGCGATGCCGGGGAAGATCAGGCTACCAAGGCTGTTGGCACCGATCAGAAACGCCAGGGGCGCGGTACCGACGTTCAGCGCCAAGGCCACCCGCACACCGCCGACGATGATCGGCACAGCATTAGGTAGTTCCACTTGCCAGAGCTGCTGGCGCGGTGTCATGCCGATGCCGGTGGCGGCTTCCTTGAGTGAGGCGGGGACGTTCTTGAGGCCCTCGTAGGTGTTGCGCACGATGGGCAGGAGGGAGGCGAGGAACAGCGCGAAGATCGCAGGCCCGGCACCGATGCCGAGGATACTCAGAGCAATGGCCAGTACGGCCAGCGGGGGGATGGTGTTGCCTACGTTGAAGAACTGCATGAAGCGCTCGGCTTTGTCGACCCGGTGCGGTCGACTCAAGGCAATGCCGGCGGGGATGCCCACGGCCAGCGCCGCCGCCATCGAAGCCAGCACCAGGACCAGATGCGCTTGCAGGTAGAACTGAAGATCGTCGCGATATCGCACGATCGTATCGATGCCGATCCAGTGGACCAGCAGGGCCAGGATGATGAGCACGGTGGCGCATCCCAACAGCCCTTTTCCGTAGCGTTTAGCCACAGGCGGACTCCTTGTTTTGTCGGCGAGCACACTTCTTTGATGCCGGCCGATGCTGGCGGCGGGTGGTGTGTTCGCGAATAGCAGCAAGAGGCAACCGAAGGCTGCGTTCAAGCCATGAGCCGAACCCCGTCGGGCCCGAAAATGCTGATGAAACCAGTCCCCAAGCGAAGCGGGTTGCAGGGGAATGGACGTCTCCGTGGGCGCAAAGGTTCCCATTTGAGGCGGCATTTGGCCAGCGCCGATTTCCTTCCCGCACAAATATTCCCACTGCTTCGCAGCGCCCCAGGCCTTTCAAATCAAGGGTGTCGGCTATGCCGACAAGCGGTTGAAAAACCTGATTTAAGTCGCTTACAGGAGCTGAAAATGTTCAATCATGTGTATGACAGATCGTTCGTGGCGCATGTCGCCTGTATCACCCCGACGCTTGAGGGGTATCTGAATTTCGCCAAATTGGCCGAAAAGGAAGGACGAGCTGCCTTCACGGCCGACGACTACATGATCATCACGCCTGTGGCGGGGCGTGAGCCGCATCGCCTTTGGTTTCGCTGCATGGAAGACGAGCACGGCATGCGTTACTACGACATTCAGTCGTGGAGCCGTCGCACCGGGCGGGATTTCAACACCAAGGTGCGCAACCTTGAACTGACCAATAACGGCTACGCCAAGCTCTACAAGGAGCCAACCGCCACTGACCGCCTGTGGAGCGTCATGACCCTGCAGGATGATGAATTCGTCAGTGTTGGCGATGACTTGGCGCCAGGCCAGCACATCGAAGCGCAGATCTGGACGCCAACCAACCTTGCCCTTTGTGGCTACGGCCGTACCGAGGTGGCTGACCAGTGGATGGCGTACGCGGTTTCCCACGGTGGGCCGGTGCTGGACCTGCGGCTTGAAATCACCGACATCGGTGAAGAGTTGCTGGACGACCACTGATCCGCAACCGGTGTGTCGCCTCAACAGGCGGCGCGCCGGTGCTTTGGTCTGCCTGCGGATTCGGGTATGATACTGCCCCTTTTCGATCCTCAGTCAGGCGATTTCCCATGACCAACCAGGCCGCCGAAGTCGCGAAGCGCCGCACTTTCGCAATCATTTCCCACCCCGACGCCGGTAAGACCACCATCACCGAGAAGCTGCTGCTGATGGGCAAGGCCATTGCCGTCGCCGGTACCGTGAAGTCGCGCAAGTCCGACCGCCACGCTACCTCCGACTGGATGGAAATGGAGAAACAGCGCGGCATCTCCATCACCACCTCGGTGATGCAGTTCCCGTACCGCGAGCACATGATCAACCTGCTCGACACCCCCGGCCATGAAGACTTCTCCGAGGACACCTACCGCACTCTGACTGCAGTGGACTCGGCACTGATGGTGCTCGACGGTGGTAAAGGCGTTGAGCCACGAACCATTGCCCTGATGGACGTTTGCCGCCTGCGCGACACGCCGATCGTCAGCTTCATCAACAAACTCGACCGGGACATCCGTGACCCGATCGAACTGCTCGACGAGATCGAGGCGGTTCTTAAGATCAAGGCCGCGCCGATCACCTGGCCTATCGGCTGCTACCGCGACTTCAAAGGCGTGTATCACCTGACCGGGGACTACATCGTGGTCTACACCCCAGGCCATGGCCATGAACGTACCGAAGCCAAGATCATCGAGAAGCTGGACTCCGACGAGGCCCGCGCGCACCTGGGCGATCAGTACGAATCGTTCGTCGAACAACTGGAGCTGGTGCAGGGAGCCTGCCACGAGTTCAACCAGCAAGAGTTCATCGACGGCCAGCTGACCCCGGTATTCTTCGGTACGGCATTGGGTAACTTCGGTGTCGACCATGTGCTGGACGCTGTAGTCGATTGGGCGCCTCGCCCGTTGGGTCGTGTCGCCCATGAGCGCACCGTCGAGCCCGTTGAAGAGAAGTTCACAGGTTTCGTGTTCAAGATCCAGGCGAACATGGACCCCAAGCACCGCGACCGCATCGCCTTCATGCGCATTTGCTCGGGCAAGTACGAGAAGGGCATGAAGATGCGCCATGTACGTCTGAACAAAGACCTGCGCATCGGCGATGCACTGACCTTCTTCAGCTCCGAGCGTGAGCAACTGGAAGAGGCCTACGCCGGCGACATCATTGGCCTGCACAACCACGGCACCATTCAGATTGGCGATACGTTCACCGAAGGCGAAGCGCTGGGCTTCACCGGTATCCCTCACTTCGCCCCAGAGCTGTTCCGCCGGGTGCGCCTGAAGGACCCTCTGAAATCCAAACAGCTGCGTCAGGGCTTGCAACAGTTGGCGGAAGAGGGCGCGACCCAGGTGTTCTTCCCCGAGCGCAGCAACGACATCATTCTCGGTGCAGTCGGTGTGCTGCAGTTCGACGTGGTCGCCAGCCGCCTGAAGGAAGAGTACAAGGTTGAATGCGCCTACGAGCCGATCACCGTGTGGTCGGCCCGCTGGATCGCTTGCGATGATAAGAAGAAGCTTGAGGAATTCCAGAACAAGGCCATGGAAAACCTGGCCATCGATGGTGGCGGCCACCTGACCTATCTGGCGCCGACCCGCGTCAACCTGTCGCTGATGGAAGAGCGCTGGCCAGACATCAAGTTCCGCGCGACCCGCGAGCACCACTGATTACCAAGGTCTATCCAGACCCGCTGTAGGCGCGGGTCAACCTGCAATTGCGAGGGTGAACTCACCGACGCATTTGTAGGTTAACCCGCCCCACTGATGACCAGTTTCCTAAAGTTGATCAGTTACCAGCCTTGATGCTGGTCCAGATCCGCGTGCGAATGCGGTCGATCTTCGCTGGCATCGCCTCAAGGGCATACAGCTTGCCCATCACCTCCTCACTCGGGTAGATCATGCTATTGCCCTTCATCGCCGGGTCCACCAGGCCATCGGCCTTGAGGTTGCCGTTGGCGTACTGCACGTAGTTACTGATGTTGGCCATCACTTGCGGCTGCAACAGGTAATTCATGTAGGCGTACCCCGCCTTCTCATCCGGGGCATCGGCCGGCATGGCGACCATGTCGAACCACATGGGCGCACCCTCCTTAGGGATCGAGTAACCCACCTTCACCCCGTTCTTCGCCTCTTCGGCGCGGTTCTTGGCCTGCAGCACATCGCCCGAGAAACCCACCACCACGCAGATATCGCCATTTGCCAGGTCGCCTGTGTATTTGGACGAGTGGAAATAGCTGATATAGGGTCGCACCTGCATCAGCAGCGCCTTGGCTTTGTCATAGTCGGCCGGGTTCTTGCTATGGTGCGGCAGCCCAAGGTAGTGAAGGGCGATCGGCAGCAGTTCAGGGCCATTGTCCAGCACCGCTACACCACAGCTTTTAAGCTTGCTCATGTACTCAGGCTTGAAGATCAGGTCCCAGGAATCCACTGGGGCGTTGTCGCCCAGCACCGCCTTGACCTTGTCGATGTTGTAGCCAATGCCGGTGCTGCCCCACAGGTACGGAAAACCATACTGATTGCCAGGGTCATTGACCTCTAGCGCCTTGAGCAGCACCGGGTTGAGGTTCTGCCAGTTGGGCAGCTGCGACTTGTCCAGGCGCTTGAGCGCTTTGCCTTGGATCTGCCGGGCCATGAAGTGGTTGGAGGGGAATACCACATCGTAGCCGGAGTTGCCGGTCATCAGCTTGCCGTCGAGGGTTTCGTTGCTGTCGTAGACGTCATAAGTTGGCACGATGCCAGTGGCTTGTTGGAAGTTCTTCAACGTATCGGGCGCCACGTAGCTGGACCAGTTGTAGATCTTCACGGTTTCGGCGGCACTGGCCACGCTGGCGGCCAGCATCAGTGGGGCGATCAGAAGCGTACGCATATCGGGTTACCTTGCTTTGTCTGTTGTTATCGAAGGCAGGCGATCAGCGGATCAGAAAATCAGGACGTAGGTCTTGCGCACGGTCTCCTGGATATCCCAGGTGCCAGTGCTGTTGGCCGGTAGCATCAGTGCATCTCCGGCTTCTATGACCAGGGGCTCGCCACCGTCTGGGGTGAAGGTGCAGCGGCCTTTGATGAAGTGGCAGAACTCCTGTTGCACGATCTGCCGACGCCAGCGCCCTGGGGTGCACTCCCAGATGCCGGTTTCCACGCCGTCGCTGCGTTCCACGCAGGTGACCGATGTCACGGCCACGGTGTCGCCAAGCGGCACCGCAACGGGGTTGCAGCTTTCGAGCACGGCACTGTCTGTGTGTTTGAACTGGGTGATGCTCATGACCGGTGGATCCTGTGTCGAGAAAGGGTAGTCAGTGCATGAAGCCTTCCATGAAGTCCGCGAGCGAGCTGGCCAGGCGCCGCCTCCAAGGCGCGCTGGCGGGGTTGGCGAGGGTCCGATCCTCGTGGACGAAGCTTTTGATGATCGCGTTGTACCCCAGCCAGCGGCAGGGCTCGGGCGGCCAGCTGGCCAAGCTGGACAGCGGGCGGTTGTCGAGCACCCAGGGCTGGGCAGTCAGTTGGTTATGCTGATTGAGGATCAAAGCCGCCAGGGTGCGGCCACCGAGGTTGGTGGCGCCGAGCCCTTCGCCGCCATAGCCGCCTGACAAGGCGATGCCGCGCTGGCGATCGCACAACATGTGCGGATGAAAACGCCGCGCCATGCCCAGGTTGCCGCCCCATGTATGGGTGATGCGCACGTGCCGTAGTTGTGGGAACAGCTCACCGAACAGATAACGACGCAGTTCGATTTCATCTGGCTGGAGGTTGAAATTCTCCCGCAGGCGGCCGCCAAAGCGGTAGCCACCCCGAGCGCCAAACACCAGGCGGTTGTCGGCGGTGCGCTGGCCGTAGGTCACTTGGCGGCTGCTCTCGCTGAAAGCCTGCCCCTGGGCCAGGCCGATCTGGTCCCAAATGGATTCTGGTAGGGGTTCTGTGGCCACCAGCAGGCTCTGCACCGGCAACTGGTGTTTGCCTAGCGGCGGCAGGCTGGCGGCGTACCCTTCGACCGCCGGCACCACCCACTGGCAGCGGATGCGGGCCAAGTGCGAGCGAACTTCACCCGGCTGCCAGTCAATGGCCGGGGTGTTCTCGTAGATCGTCACCCCGAGCCTTTCCACGGCCCGGGCCAGGCCACGCACCAGCTTGGCCGGTTGAATGGTCGCGGTATGCGGGCTGTAGATAGCGCCGTAGGCATTGCTGATACGCAGTTGCGCGTCCAACTGCTCAGGGCGTAGCCAGCAGTAGTCTTGCTCGGTCATGCCTTGGCGATACAGGTCATCGAGGTAGGCACGCAGGCTGCGCTCCTGCTCAGGGTAGCGCGCTGCACAGTACAGCACCCCAGCTTTACGGTAATCACAGTCGATGCCTTCGCGCTGCAGCACGCTGTGTACTTCATCGGGGATGCCGTGGAGCAAATCGATGCTGGCGCGGCGATGCTGCGCCGAGACGGTACCCAGCAGACGGTCTTCGCCCAGCAAATTGCCCATCAGCCAGCCGCCATTGCGCCCCGAGGCGCCGAAACCTGCAATGTTGGCTTCGATCACGGCAATGTTCAGGTGCGGGGCCTGGCGTTTGAGATAGTAGGCGGTCCACAGGCCGGTGTAGCCGGCACCGATGATGCAAACATCTACATCCAGGTCCTGGCGCAGGGCCGGGCGCGCGCACAAAGGCTCGTCAAGCTGGTCCATCCACAGGCTGAGCGTGCGCAGCGATTGCATCGGTTTTGCTCCACATTCGTACAAGTCTGTGGCGATGCTAGTAGGGGCGGCTGGCGCCTGTCTTACGTGCGTGCACGCAGAGAATTTTGCTTCAAGTAAGCTTTTGGGGTGAGGCCTGTGTGTTCGCGGAAGCATTTATAGAATGCCGAAAGCGAATTGAAACCGGCATTGAACGCCAGCTCGTCGATGGTCGCCACGGCGCTGCCCTCATTCAAGCGCGCCATCAGATGCTGCAGGCGTGCCTGGTTGACGTAGCGGTAGAAGCTTTGCCCCAGCACCTGATTGAGCAAGTACGAGATCTGGTTGCGGCTGTAGCCGCTGGCATCGGCGACTTGTTGCAGGTCCAGCTCTGGGTCAAGGTAAGGGCGTTGGCGCTGGAAGTAGTGCTCCAGGTCTTGGGCCATGGTCGACAACTGACGGGGCGAGAGCCCCAGGCGGCTAGTGGCTGGGCGAGGGCCGCAGCTGGCCGGGCCGTTGCCGTGCTGACGTACCAGAGTGGCGTATTCATTTACCTGCCAGATCAACCCATCCTTGACGGTGATCGCCTCGCTGGACTGAAACGCCACCAGGCCATCGCCGCCCTGCACCGTGACCTGGTACTGAATGAAGGCAGTGCAACCGTCCACACGAATGCGGTCGCTATGGACGATGTCTTCGCCGGCTTCGTGTGGCAGGCTGGCGCGCACATAGTCACGCAGCTCGCGATACCCCAGTACACGGTTCTGAAAAAAGTCGTGGTACTGGACGTCAGGGTGATACAGCGCGAGCACACCTTCCAGGTCGCGATGCTTCCAGCACAGGTGGTAGCGCAGCACGATCTCGGCGGTGATAGGAGTCTGGGTGGGGCCATCTTGAAGTGTCATCGGCCGTTCATGCCTTGCCTGTATCGCCGCCAGAATATTGCAGAACACCTGATGACGAACACCCACTCGCGCATTTTGCACGGTCAATTATTCAAAGGTTTTTATAACTCATTGATTTTAAAGAGGGTAACTTTTTGTAAAGAGTGGCACAGCGCCTGCAACTGTTATTGCGCGAATGGAATTCTCGCTAACAACATACATAGGCGACCACATCATGATCCCCTCTGCCGATTACTCAGTTGTCGATACGCAAAGCCGCTCAGGTGTTTCCTGGGCTGCGATTTTCGCAGGCGCTGCTGCTGCCGCCGCGTTGTCCCTGATCCTGGTTGTATTGGGTGCGGGGCTGGGCTTTGCAGCCACTTCACCCTGGGCCGACGAAGGTGCCAGCGCCAAAGCATTGGGCATCTCTACGATTGTCTGGTTGCTGCTGACCCAGATCATCGCCTCTGGCCTTGGTGGCTACATGGCGGGGCGTCTGCGGGCCAAGTGGGCGAACCTGCATGGCGATGAAGTGTACTTCCGCGACACGGCACATGGTTTTCTGGCGTGGGCAGTCTCGACGCTGGTAGCTGCGATGTTGGTACTGGGTACCGCCGGTAATCTGGTGGGTGCTGGTGCCAGTGCTGCCTCCCAAGCGGTAGGCATGACCGCTGCCGCAGGTGGCGCCGCCGCTGCCAATGCTGACAAAGATTCGATGGGCTACTTCGTCGACAGCCTGTTCCGCGGTGACGGCCCTGCGCCAGTCAGCGAAGACGCCGCCAATGGCGTGGCCGCCCGCATTCTGGCCAAAGGCGTGGCCGGTGACGGTGCTCTGACCCCAGAAGACCGCACCTACCTTGCTCAATTGGTAGCTCAGCGTACTCGCCTTACTCAGCCGGAAGCTGAGGCACGTGTGGACCAGGTGATCGCTCAGGTGCAAGAGCTCAAAATGAAGGCCAAGCAAGCGGCAGATACCGCTGCCAAAGTTGCCGCCTGGACCGCCCTGTGGACCTTCGTAGCACTGCTGTGCGGGGCGTTCTTCGCCAGCCTGGCAGCCCTTTATGGCGGCCGTCGCCGTGATCACGTGCAGTGGATGGAAGGCGAATACGTCGCTCATCGCACCATTCAACGATAAGCAAGGAGAACTGACATGCGCTCGATACTGCTATGGATGCTTGGTGTACCTATTCCGGTCATCATCCTTATTGCGATCTTCATGCACTAAATAAAAAGGGCCGCTTAGCGGCCCTTTTCAATGGTTACGCACTAAAGAAACTGCTCCGCATAATGGCAAGCCACCGATCGCGTGCCCACCTGCCGCAGCGCAGGCACCTCAGTGGCACAGCGTTCGGTGGCGTAAGGGCAGCGTTTGTGGAAAGCACAGCCGTCGGGCGGGCTCAGCGGGTTGGGCAATTCTCCCGCTATGCGTATCTTCGGCTTGAGCGGGTCCGGGTGGATCGCCGGCGTCGCCGACAGCAGCGCCTGGGTATACGGGTGCAGCGGCTTGTCGTAGATATCCGCCTTGGGCCCCATTTCCGCCGGGCGCCCCAGGTACATCACCAGCACCTGATCGGCCACGTGTCGCACCACCGCCAAGTTGTGCGAGATGAACACGTAGGCGGTATTGAACTCCTTCTGCAAGTCCATGAACAGGTTCAGCACCTGGGCCTGGATCGACACGTCCAGCGCCGACGTCGGCTCGTCGGCCACCAGCACCTTGGGCTGCAGCATCATTGCCCTGGCCAACGCGATGCGCTGGCGCTGGCCCCCTGAGAACATGTGCGGGTATCGCTGATAGTGCTCAGGACGTAGCCCAACCTGCTCCATCATCTTTTGCACTTTATCGCGCCTTTCGGCTTTGCTCAGGGAGGTGTTGATCAGCAGCGGCTCGGCCAGTTGGTCACCGATCTTCTGGCGTGGGTTGAGCGAGGCGTAGGGGCTTTGGAATACCATCTGCACATCACGGCGCAGCTGTTTGCGTTCAGCCTTGCTGGCGCCGTTCACCTCGGTGCCATCAATTTGCAGCGAGCCCGAAGAAGGCTCCTCGATGAGTGTCAGGGCTCGGGCCAGGGTGGACTTGCCACAGCCCGACTCTCCGACCACGGCCAGGGTCTTGCCTGCTTCCAGCTCGAACGACACGCCATTGAGCGCGCGCACCAGGGCACGGCCCTTGAACAGCCCGCGGGAAACTTCATAGTGCCGGGTCAGGTCCCGGGCAGTGAGAACGACGGCCATCACGCCACCTCCTGGTTCAGCGGATAGAAGCAACGCACCAAGCTATGGGCCTGCGGCTCGAGGGCAGGGCGCTGGCGCCGGCAATGGTCCTGCACGTACGGGCAGCGCGGCGACAGCAGGCAGCCAGCGGGGCGGTCGTAGCGACCAGGGACGATGCCCGGCAAGGTAGCCAGGCGCTCGGCACCGATGCTGTGCTCGGGGATCGCCGCCAGCAGCGCTTCACTGTAAGGGTGGGCGGGTACTTCGAACAATTCCGGCACCTGGCCCACTTCCACGGCCTGGCCGGCATACATCACGCATACCCGTTTTGCCGTTTCTGCCACCACGGCAAGGTCGTGGGTGATCAGGATCAGCGCCATGTTGCGCTCTTGCTGCAGGTTCACCAGCAGCTCCATGATCTGTGCCTGGATGGTCACATCCAGTGCAGTGGTGGGTTCGTCGGCGATCAGCAGCTTGGGTTCGCCGGCAATGGCCATGGCGATGGCCACACGCTGGCTCATGCCCCCGGACAGCTGGTGGGGGTAGGCATCCAGGCGGCTTTCGGCGGCCGGGATTTCGACCTTCTGCAGTAGCTCCAAAGCCCGCTGGCGGGCGGCCTTGCCTTTGAGGCCCAGGTGTTGGCGCAGCACTTCCTCGATCTGGTAACCGACGGTGTAACTGGGGTTGAGCGCGGTCATCGGGTCCTGGAAGACCATGGCGATATCCTTGCCCACCACCTTGCGCCGCTGGCGGCCGCTGAGCTTGAGCATGTCGGTGCCATCGAAGGTCAGGGCATCGGCGGTGATACGCCCGGGGGCGTCGATCAGGCCCATCAGCGCCATCATGGTGACCGATTTGCCCGAGCCAGACTCGCCGACGATGGCCAGGATTTCGCCGGCCTCGACTTTCAGGTCAAGCCCATCGACCACTGGCACCGCGTCGGCCTCGCCGAAGCGCACGTTCAGGTTGTTGATTTGCAACAGTGACATGGCGTTCTCCTCAGGCGGCGTTCTTGAGTTTCGGGTCCAGCGCATCGCGCAGGCCGTCGCCCATCAGGTTGATTGCCAGCACACTGAGCAGAATGGTCAAGCCAGGCAGGCTCACCACCCACCAGGCGCGCTCGATGTAGTCACGGGCCGAGGCCAGCATGGTGCCCCATTCCGGTGTCGGCGGTTGCACGCCAAGGCCCAGAAAGCCCAGGGCGGCGGCATCGAGAATCGCCGACGAGAAGCTCAAGGTGGCCTGCACGATCAGCGGCGCCATACAGTTTGGCAGCACGGTGACGAACATCAGCCGTGGCAGGCTGGCACCGGCCAGACGTGCAGCGGTGACATAGTCGCGGTTCAACTCGCCCATCACCGCTGCGCGGGTCAGGCGCACATAAGACGGCAAGGACACCACGGCGATGGCGATGACGGTGTTGATCAGCCCTGGGCCGAGAATCGCGACGATGGCCACTGCCAGCAGTAGCGAGGGCAAGGCCAGCATCACATCCATCAGGCGCATGATCGACGGGCCGAGTAGCTGCGGGAAGAAGCCGGCCAGCAGGCCCAGCAATATGCCAGGGATCAGCGACATCACCACCGAAGAGAGGCCGATCAGCAGCGACAGCCGTGCACCCTGGATCAGCCGCGACAGCAGGTCGCGGCCCAGCTCATCGGTGCCGAGGATGAACTGCCAGGTGCCGCCGTCGAGCCACACTGGCGGGGTCAGCAGAAAGTCCCGGTACTGCTCGCTCGGGTCATGGGGTGCAACCCAGGGCGCAAACAACGCGCAGAACACCACCAGGCACATGAAGGCTAGGCCCATCACGGCGCCCTTGTTGCGGGCGAAGGCGTGCCAGAATTCTTTGTACGGCGAGGGGTACAGCAGGCTTTGGTCCACCGGGCTGGCCGGTGCGACGGATTTAGCAATCGGACTAGTCATGGCAAAGGTCTCAGCGCTGATGACGGATGCGTGGGTTGGCCAGGCCGTAGAGAATATCCACGACGAAGTTGACCAGGATCACCAGGCAGGCGATCAACAGGATGCCGTTCTGGACCACGGGGTAGTCACGGGCGCCGATGGCTTCGATCAGCCACTTGCCAATGCCCGGCCAGGAAAAGATGGTTTCGGTCAGTACCGCGCCGGCCAACAGCGTACCCACCTGCAGGCCGAACACCGTCAGCACTGGGATCAGTGCGTTGCGCAGGCCATGCACGAACACCACGCGGGCGGGCGACAGGCCCTTGGCGCGAGCGGTGCGTATATAGTCTTCGCGCAGCACTTCGAGCATCGACGAACGGGTCATGCGGGCAATCACCGCCAAAGGAATGGTGCCTAGCACAATGGCCGGCAGAATCAGGTGCATCACGGCATCCTTGAATGCACCCTCCTCGTCGCTGAGCAGGGTATCGATGAGCATGAAGCCGGTTTTCGGTTCGATGTCATAGAGCAGGTCGATGCGCCCGGACACTGGCGTCCAGCCCAGGCTGACGGAGAAGAACATGATCAGGATCAGGCCCCACCAGAAGATCGGCATGGAATAGCCTGCCAGCGAGATGCCCATTACCCCGTGATCGAACAGCGACCCGCGCTTGAGCGCGGCGATCACCCCGGCCAGCAGGCCGACGATGCCGGCAAACAGCAGGGCGGCCAAGGCCAGCTCCAATGTGGCAGGGAACAGGGTGAGAAACTCGCGCCACACGCTTTCACGCGTACGTAGCGATTCACCCAAATCGCCCTGGGCCAGCTTGCCGACGTAGTCCAGGTACTGGGCCGGGAGGGGCTTGTTCAGCCCCAGGCGCTCCATGGCCTGGGCGTGCATTTCAGGGTCGACCCTGCGCTCGCCCATCATCACTTCCACGGGGTCGCCGGGGATCAGGCGTATGAGCGCGAAGGTCAGCAAGGTGATACCGAAGAAGGTCGGTATCAGCAAGCCCAGGCGCCGGGCAATAAAACTCAACATTGTCGGGGATACCTCATCAGCGGGTCACGCAATGCCGCCGGTGCCCGTTTGGGTTCCCGGCGATCGTTGTTGTTCTACTTCACCTTGGTGGTGGCGAAGTTGTTGTTGGTCAGAGGGTTGATCACATACCCCTCCACGTTGTCACGCATGGCGGTGAACATCTTCGGATGGGCCATGCTGATCCAGGGTTGATCGTCATCGTACACCTTCAAAGCCTCGGCATAGAGCCGGGCGCGCTCGTCGTTGTCGATCACTTCGCGGGCGCGGGTGATCAGTTCCTGGAATTTGGCATTGCACCAGCGTGCATAGTTCTCACCGTTTTTGGCGGCTTCGCAACTGAGCAGCGGCGAAAGGAAGTTGTCCGGGTCACCGTTGTCGCCGGCCCAGCCGGTGGACACCAGGTCCGCTTCGCCGTTCTTGGCCCGGCGCAGCATTTCGGCCCACTCCATCACGCGGATGTCCAGCTTCAGGCCAATCTGCTTGAGGTCGGACTGGAGCATTTCGGCGGACAGGCGCGGGTTGGGGTTGGTCGGGCCGCCGCCGTTGCGGGTGAACAGGGTGATCACCGTACCTTCGGGTACGCCGGCTTGCTTGAGCAGTTCGCGGGCCTTCGCAAGGTCGCGCGGCGGGTTCTTGTTCTCGGTGTTGTAGCCGATCATGGTCGGCGGGTACGGGTTCACCCCGACCAGCGCGTTGCCTTTGCCGAACAGTTGATCGACATGGGTCTGGCGGTCGAAGGCCATGTTGATGGCTTTGCGCACGCGAACGTCGCTCAGGTACTTGTGCTGGGTGTTCATGGCGATGTAGCCGGTGACCAAGGCTTCCATCTCGGCCACTTTCAGCGACGGGTCGGCCTTGATCGACGCTACATCGTCCGGCTTGGGGTAAAGCGCTACCTGGCATTCATTGGCGCGCAGCTTCTGCAGGCGCACATTGCTGTCGGTGGCGATGGCGAAGATCAGCGCGTCGCTTGGCGGCTTGCCACGGAAGTAGTCCGGGTTGGGCTTGAAGCGCACCTGGGCGTCCTTGTTGTAGCGCTGGAAGATGAACGGGCCAGTGCCGATCGGCTTGCTGTTGAGGTCGCCGGTCTTGCCGGCTTTGAGCAGTTGGTCACCATATTCGGCGGAATAGATCGAGGTGAAGGCCATGGCCATATCACGCAGGAACGGGGCTTCGGGACGAGTCAGGGTAATGACCACGGTATGGTCGTCGGTCTTTTCCACCGACTTGAGCAATTGCTTGAAGGACATGCTCTCGAAGTAGGGATAACCCACGCTGGTTTTGCCGTGCCACGGGTGCTTGGGGTCGAGCTGGCGGTTCAGGCTCCACAGCACATCGTCGGCGTTGAAGTCACGGCTTGGCTTGAAGTAGTCAGTGGTATGGAACTTCACCCCTTGGCGCAGGTGAAAGGTGTAGGTCAGGCCGTCGGCGGATATGTCCCAGCGTTCGGCCAAGGCCGGCTGCAGGTCAGTGGTCCCAGGCTTGAAGTCGACCAGGCGGTTGAACAGCGTTTCAGCCGAAGCGTCTGAAGTGACCGCCGTGGTGTACTGGACCACGTCGAAGCCTTCCGGGCTGGCCTCGGTGCACACCACCAACGGCTTGGCCGCAAGGTTGCCGGCGACGCCGAGGATGACCGCTGCCAGGGCAGCGCGAAGCGGTAGCGATGTCATGGATACTCCCTGCTTGCATTGATTCCAGCGTAGCCGCCACGGCCCGGCTCGAAGCGGGCCGTGGCGCCATCGGTCAGAGAATGTTGAATGGAATGGTGGTCACCAGCCGGAACTCGTCCAGGCTGCCATCGCCCTGGGCCTTGCTGGCGCGGTGGGCGGTATAGGTGGCTCGGATGCTGGTGTCCTTCAGCGGCCCACTCTGCACTGCGTAACTGGTGCCGATACCCCACTCGTAGTGGGTTTCACCGTCCAGGCCGTTGACGTCGTAGGCGGTGCCTCGGTAATGAGTGCCGTCGATGCCCCAGCCACGGGCGTTGTACAGGTTGAATTTCAGGCCTGGAACGCCGTAGGGCGCCATGTTCAGCACGTAGGACAGCTGCAGGGATTTCTCGTTGGGGCCGTTGAAGTCCGACAGCAGCGAGTTGGCCAGGAAGATGCCGTTGGTTTCATGCAGGTAGTCGAAGTACTCGTTGCCGTTGACTTGCTGCCAAGACGCAGTGAGGGTGTGCGCCTGATGGGTCAGGCCCAGCGACAGGCTGTAGATATCGTTATCGATATCGCCCATCTTCTTGCTGCCGGTATCCACGGTCTTGTAGTAGTTCAGGCCGGTGGTCAGCGCCAACACTGCGCTGTCGCCCAGCACGTGGCTGGCACCGAAGTAGTACTGGTTCCAGAAATCATCGACGTGGGTGGTGTAGAGGCTGGTGGTCAGGCTCTTGAAGGGCTGGTAGTTGACCCCGGCGGTGCTGGCGCGGTCGGTTTCCACGCCCGTAGCGCTGTATTCACTACGGAATTTGCTCAGGCTCTGTTCGGTACGTGGCGATACACGGTCGAAGGTGCCCAGGTCGATCGACAGGTTGTCGAACTCGGCGCTGTGCACAAATGCCCCTTGAAAGCTCGAGGGCAGGGCACGGTTGCCGATGTAGGCAATCATCGGTGTGTCCACCGACTGGCGGCCCACCGTCAGGGTGGTATTGGACAGGCGCGCCTTGACGTTGGCCAGGCCCATCTTGCTCCACTGGCCAACGGGGTCGCCGTCGCTGTGGGTCAGGGTGCGGTTGTTCGGCCCGGCGATCGCGGCCCGGCCTTGCTCCAGGGCGATGGCGTTGTAGCCGGCAGCCTCTACGGCAAAGCCGATGGTGCCTTGGGTGAAGCCCGAGCTGTAATTGAGGATGCTGCCCTGCACCCAGTTGTTGCGGCTGTGGGTGTCGTGGCGGGTGCCGTCACCTTTGTAGTACTTCCACAGTGGCGCGCGGGTCGCGCGTTCATGGGCGTACCAGTTGCGGGTGCTGCCGGACAGGCTTTGGCCTTCGACAAAGCCTGTGGCCTGGTCTTGTTCGCTGGTGGTTTTGAGGCTCAGCGGTAGGTATTGCTGGCTCTGCGGGTCGGCCTGGGCTACGGCAGAAAAGCTGCCGATGGATAACGCCAAAGCGGTCAAGGTGAATAGTCTCAAGATTTAAACTCCCTTTCTGTTCTTCTAGTTATGCCTGGCCTTGTGGGCCGGCTTGTTGCGGTGTTGCCAGGGTTGCCCGGGGTCGCCGGGCCAAATCGGGGGCCTTGGGTTGGCTGCGCTGGCCTTTTCGCGGATCAAGCCGCGCCTACAGTCTTACCCGTTGCAGTCGGGTGACCTGCGAAGCGGCGCCAGGGGCTAGGGGCTAATCGACACTCACGCCGGAAAAGTCATTACGCCCGAACGGGCTGACCTTGAAATCTGCCACCTTGATGCTCAGCGGCTGGTTGACCGTGGAGTGCGCCACGGGGGTGATCGGCACCTGCTGCTTCAGGCGCTGCTGGGCCTGCTGGTAGAGGGCAGTACGCTGTTGGCGGTCGGTGACCTGCTTGGCCCGCTTGACCAGGCTGTCGTACTGCGGGTCGCACCACAGCGAGTAGTTGTTGCTGCCGATGGCGTCGCAGCTGTACAGGGTGCCCAGCCAGTTGTCCGGGTCGCCGTTGTCACCGGTCCAGCCGATCAGTGCGACGTCGTGCTCACCGCTTTTCATACGCTTCAAGTACTCGCCCCATTCGTAGCTGACGATGCGCACCTTGAAGCCGAGCTTGTTCCAGTCCGCCTGGAGCATTTCGGCCATTAGCTTGGCGTTGGGGTTGTAAGGCCGCTGCACGGGCATGGCCCACAAGGTGATCTCGGTGCCTGGCTCGACCCCGGCTTGCTGTAGCAGTTGCTTGGCTTTTTCCGGGTCGAAGGGTGCGTCCTTGAGGCTGCTGTCGTAAGACCACTGCGTCGGCGGCATGGCATTGACTGCCAGTTGGCCAGAGGCCTGATACACCGCCTGTAAAATGGCCTGCTTGTTCACCGCCATGTCCATGGCCTGACGCACCTCCAGGCGGTCGAACGGCGGGTGCTGGGTGTTGTAGGCGATGTAGCCGAGGTTGAAGCCTGGCTGTTGCATGACCTGCAGCTTGGCGTCGGCCTTGAGCGCAGGCAGGTCGGCCGGGCGTGGGTGCAAGGTGACCTGGCATTCGTTGCGGCGCAGCTTCTGAATGCGCACCGACGGGTCGGTGTTGATCGAGAACACCAGGTTGTCGATTTTCACCTCATCCGGTGCCCAGTAATCCTGGTTTCCTTTGAAGCGAATCTGCGAGTCCTTCTGGTAGCGCTGGAACACGAACGGCCCGGTGCCGATCGGCTGCTGGTTGATGTCGCTGGGCCGCCCGCTGGCCAACAGTTGCCCTGCATACTCGGCGGACAATATCGAGGCGAAGCTCATCGCCAGGTTCTGGACGAAGGCTGCGTCCACCTTGTTCAGGGTGAACACCACGGTCATCGGGCCGGTCTTCTCGACCTTTGCAATGTTCTTGTCCAAGCCCATGCTGACGAAGTATGGGAATTCGGTCGGGTAAGCCTTACGGAACGGTTGTTCCCTGTCGAGCATGCGGTTGAAGGTGAACAACACGTCGTCGGCGTTGAAGTCACGGGTTGGGGTGAATGCCTTGTTGGCGTGGAACTTCACCCCTTGGCGCAGGTGGAAGGTGTAGCGCAGGCCATCGTCGGAAACTTCCCATTTCGTCGCCAGAGCCGGTTGCACCGCCGTGCCGCCGCGTTCGAATTCCACCAGGCGGTTGTAGATAGGCTCCGCAGCGTCGTTATCGGTGGCGCTGGTGTACTGCGCGGTGTCGAAGCCAGCCGGGCTGCCTTCGGAGCAGAACACCAGGTTCTTGGCCTGCACGGCAGTGGCCTGGCTCAGCAGGCCGAGAGCGAGCAGGGTCGAGCGATAGATGACAGGGCGCATGGCGGTTCCTTTTCCAGCTGCTTACGCCGCCCACGGGTACGAATGGCGGCAACAGTTTGCCGACTCCGTCGCCAGTGGCGTCGGAGGGCTCGAGATGCTTGGGGGTGGTGAGGCGGTACCCACCGCCTGGCAGCGGGTACCTGGGCTAGCCTATTTGTCCACGCTGACGCCGTAGAACGCGTTCAGCGCGAAGGGGCTGATCTTGAAGTCCTTCACCTTGGCACTCATCGGCTGATAGACGGTGGAGTGGGCAATGGGGGTGATAGGCACTTGCTCTTTGAGAATGTGCTGAGCCTTTTGATAGAGCTCGGTGCGCTGGGCCTGGTCGGAGGTGGCCTTGGCCTGTTTGATCAGGTCGTCGTAGGGCTTGTAGCACCACTTGGAGAAGTTGTTGCCATCAACGGCGTCGCAGCCATAAAGGGTGCCCAACCAGTTGTCCGGGTCCCCGTTGTCACCGCTCCAGCCAATCAGCATGGCGCCTTGCTCACCTGCCTTGGAGCGCTTGATGTACTCACCCCATTCATAGCTGACGATTTTGGCCTTGATGCCGATCTTGGCCCAATCGGCCTGAAGCATCTCGGCCATCAGCTTGGCATTGGGGTTGTAGGGGCGCTGCACAGGCATGGCCCACAAGGTGATTTCGGTACCGTCTTTGATCCCGGCTTCCTTGAGCAGTTGCTTGGCCTTTTCCGGGTCGTACGGCGCGTCCTTGATACTGTTGTCATAGGACCACTGGGTGGGCGGCATGGCGTTGACTGCCAGTTGCCCGGCGCCCTGGTACACCGATTCGATGATCTTCTTCTTGTCCACGGCCATGTCCAGCGCCTGGCGGACTTTCAACTGGGCCATTGGGTTGGGCTCGTTGCTGCCCTTGATCTTGTCCATCACGTTGTAGGCGATATAACCAAGGTTGAAGCCGGCCTGGTTCGGCATCTGCAGGTTCTTGTCGGCCTTCAGCGGCTCGATATCGGCTGGCCTTGGGAACAGCGTGACCTGGCACTCGTTCTTCTTGAGTTTCTGCATGCGCACCGAGGCATCGGTGGTGATGGCGAAGATCAAGTTGTCGATCTTCACATCTTCAGGCTTCCAGTAGTCCTTGTTGCCCTTGAAGCGGATCTGCGCGTCTTTCTGGTACTTGCTGAACACGAACGGGCCGGTGCCGATAGGCTTCTGATTGATATCGGCGGCTTTGCCCTGCTTGAGCAACTGATCGGCGTATTCGGCAGATTGAATGGAGGCGAAGCTCATGGCCAGGTTCTGGATGAAGGCGGCGTCTACCTCGTTCAGGGTGAACTTCACCGTGTGATCGTCGAGCTTCTCCACCTTGGCGATGTTCTTGTCCATGCCCATGTCGGTGAAGTACGGGAACTCGGTGGGGTAAGCCTTGCGGAAAGGGTGATCCTTGTCGAGCATGCGGTCGAAGGTGAACAGTACGTCGTCGGCGTTGAATTCACGGGTCGGCTTGAAATAGTCGGTGGTGTGGAACTTGACCCCTTCGCGCAGGTGGAAGGTGTAGCTCCTGCCGTCATCTGTGACCTCCCATTGGGTTGCCAGGCCCGGAATCACTGCAGTGCCACCGCGCTCGAACTGCGTCAGGCGGTTGAACATGGTCTCGGCCGAGGCGTCGAAGTCGGTCCCGGTGGTGTATTGCCCTGGGTCGAAGCCGGCTGGGCTGCCTTCGGAACAGAACACCAGATTGGAGGCGGCGTGGGCCAGCGGAGCGCCAGCGAGCAAGCCTGCACCTAGCAGGAACGGAATGACTGCGTGTTTGAGCATGGTGGCCTCATTGTTGTCATTTTTGATGTTGAGGTGGCCTCGTGAGCCGACCTGCGGATACTTATGCAGGGGATGTACCCAATGCAACCGTCTGAAGGATAGTTGGCGTCAGAAAAGTAGTACGATCGTACATGGATGTCGCATTCGTATAACTTTTAGCGAAGTTGAACGTTTGCGTGGGCAAAATGATGGCTTTTTGCGGGATGTTACGAGGCGGGAATTTCGTAGGATGCACTTATAGGGTGCGTAGGAAAATTCTTTAGTGGGACCCTTTGTGGGAGCAATGCGACCCGCCAATACAGGCCAAGCCCTGACCGAGCTGGCCTGTTGCTTGCAACGCAGGTTAAACCGCTCCCACTAGGGCCTGTGCAGCTATTTAGGGCATCTGTACTTCGATCAGGCCATCGGCATTCATGCTGACTTCACTGGTACCGGCTTCGATGTCTGGTGCTGGCGCGGCCTCATCGGCTGCCATGGCCTTCATCGCCATCGGTGCGCTGCGCAGGTAAGGGCGGGGGTAGCCAGAGCTGTTGAGGTTCAGGCTGACCACTTTGTAGCCTGTGCCGCCCAGCGCCTGAGTCGCCAGTTGCGCACGGGCTTTGAAGGCGTCCACTGCTTCCTTGAGCAGCTCATCCTCGCTGGCCTTGCGCGTGGCCGGGGCGATGGAAAAGTCCATACCGCCCATCTTCAGCTCCTGCAGCAGGTCTGCGGTGAGCTGGGAGAGGGCAGGGAAGTCAGCACCTTCCAGGCGCAATTCGGCGCGCTCACGCCAGCCGGTGATTTTCTGGCCCTTGCTGTCATAGACCGGGTAGCTGTTGCGGCTGCCTTGGCTGATTTTCACGTCCTTGACCTGGCGGGCCTGCTGCACAGCCTTGTTCATGGTTTCGGTGATCTGCTTGGCAAGCTTGCCTGGGTCGGTGTTCTGCGCTTCGCTGTAGAGGGTCACGACCATCAGGTCGCGAGCCACTTCCTTGCTGACTTCGGCGCGCAGCGATACCTGGTTGTAGCGTGGCTCGTCGGCCGCCAGGGCCGGCAAGCTGGCCAGCAGGCCACAGGTAAGGACAAAAGCGGCGCCGCGACTTGGCATGTACATGGGTTACTCCTTGGCAATGTGAGCGTGGGGTCTGGCCATCCATTCCACGCATGGCCCATAAGACCCAGAGCAGTGTAGTGGGTTCAAAGGTGCCGCCCAGCATGTGTGACAAAGTGTGGCGCTTTGCCGCATTGCTACAGCGCGGGGGCTGGCTTGGGTATACTTCAGCCGATTTTTCTGAAGCATTCATCGGGACAGCGCATGCTCGCCGCCGCACAACCGCTCTCTGCCACCCGCCAGAACCTCTGGCGCCTGACCGTCATTCGGGTGTTGGTCCTGGCCGCTCAGGCAGGGTCCGTAGGGGTCGCCTACTGGACCGACCTGCTGCCGCTGCCGTGGTTATCGCTGGCCGCCACATTGGCCCTGTCGTCACTGCTGTGCGCCTTCACAGCCTTGCGCCTGCGGTTGTCGCTGCCGGTCACCGAAACCGAATACGCGCTGCAATTGGCCTGCGACCTGCTGATCCACAGCGCCTTGCTGTATTATTCAGGCGGCTCCACCAATCCATTCGTGTCTTATTACCTGGTGCCGTTGGCGATAGCGGCGGTGACCTTGCCGTGGTTGTACTCGCTGATTCTGTCGGGCATCGCCCTGACCGCCTACAGCCTGCTGCTGGTGCAGTTCTACCCGCTCGAAGGCCTGCCGATGGCGCGGGACAAGATGCAGGTCTATGGCATGTGGCTGAGTATTGCGCTGGCCGCCGCCGTGATTACCTTCTTCGCCGCGCGCATGGCCGAGGAGCTGCGTCGTCAGGAGCAGTTGCGCTCCGAGCGCCGCGAAGAGAGCCTGCGTGATGAGCAACTGCTGGCCGTTGCCACCCAGGCTGCCGGCGCAGCGCACGAGCTGGGCACCCCCTTGGCGACCATGAGCGTGCTGCTCAACGAAATGCGCCAGGACCATACCGACCCGCTGCTGCAGGAAGATCTGCAAATCCTTCAGGACCAGGTGAAGCTGTGCAAGGAGACCCTCCAGCAGTTAGTGCGCGCCGCTGAGGCCAACCGCCGCCTGGCGGTGGTCGAGCAGGAGGTCACAGCCTGGCTTGATGAGGCGTTGAACCGCTGGCACCTGATGCGGCCTGAGGCCAGTTACCGCTTCCAGCGCCTGCGCGATGGTCAGGTACCGTGCCTGACGCCGCCACCAGACCTGACACAGGCACTGCTGAACTTGCTGAACAATGCCGCCGATGCCTGCCCTGACGACCTGCAGGTGACCCTTGACTGGGACGCCCAGGACATCCTGATCAGCATCCGTGACCATGGCCCCGGTGTACCGCCGGCCATTGCCGAGGCCATCGGCAAACCCTTCATTACCACCAAGGGCAAAGGCTTTGGTCTAGGCCTGTTCCTGAGCAAGGCCAGCGTGACCCGTGCGGGCGGCTCGGTAAAACTCTATAGTCATGAACAGGGTGGCACCCTGACCGAACTGCGCCTGCCCCATGGCAAGCGAGGAGATGAATGATGAGCGACGAAAACCAGGTTGAAGCCGAAGAGCTGCCGCACCTGTTGCTGGTGGACGATGACGCCACCTTTACTCGAGTGATGGCTCGCGCCATGAGCCGCCGCGGCTTTCGTGTGAGCACTGCCGGTTCTGCGGAGGAGGGCTTGGCCCTGGCCCAGCAGGACCTGCCGGACTACGCTACGTTGGACCTGAAGATGGAAGGCGACTCCGGCCTGGTGCTTCTGCCCAAGCTGCTCGAGCTGGACCCAGAGATGCGCGTGGTGATTCTGACCGGTTATTCGAGCATTGCCACCGCTGTCGAGGCGGTCAAGCGCGGCGCCTGCAACTACCTGTGCAAGCCAGCCGACGCCGACGATGTATTGGCGGCGTTGCTTTCCGAGCATGCCGACCTCGATACCCTGGTGCCGGAAAACCCCATGTCCGTGGACCGCCTGCAGTGGGAACACATACAGCGCGTGCTGAACGAGCACGAAGGCAATATCTCCGCCACTGCCCGAGCGCTGGGCATGCACCGGCGTACCTTGCAGCGCAAATTGCAGAAGCGCCCTGTGCGTCGCTGAATGTCTGCGGCATGGGCTAGCCTTTTTGCGGGTGAACCCCCGCCTACAGGAACCGTACACAGCCTGTAGGCGCACGTTCACCCGTGATTAGTCCTGCACAGGTGAATCGAGAAATGTGTTTATAGTCCTGCTAGATCCCCGCATTTCCTGGCGCGTTGGCGTATCATCAGTCGCCTAAAGGCAACTCCACCAGGACCGCTCGCGCATGCTTGCCCTTCTCATCCAGACGCTTAACATCACGGCACCGGTCTTCGCCATGCTGTTTCTGGGCGTGCTGCTCAAACGCATCCATCTGATCGACGACAACTTCAACCGGATCGCCTCGCAGTTGGTGTTCAACGTTTGCATGCCAGCGCTGCTGTTCCTCGGCATCTATCACGCCGACCTCGCTACAGCGGTGCAACCCAAAGTCATCCTCTACTTCGTCGTCGCTACCCTGGTCGGTTTCGCCATGGCCTGGGGTATGGCTGTCTGGCGCAGCCCATTGGCCGAGCGCGGCATCTACACCCAAGGTGCGTTTCGCGGCAACAACGGGGTGATCGGCCTGGCCCTGGCGGCCAGCCTCTACGGCGATTACGGCATTTCCCTGGGGGCGGTGCTCGCAGGGGTGGTCATCCTCATGTACAACTCGCTGTCAGCGGTGGTGCTGGCGGTGTACAGCTCGCAGCTCAAGTCCGATCCCTGGAGCATTCTCAAGAGCATTTTCAGCAACCCGTTGATCATCAGCGTCCTGGTGGCGACACCCATGGCTTACGGCCAGGTGCCGCTGCCCAACTGGCTGCTTACCTCGGGCGACTATCTGGCGCAGATGACCCTGCCACTGGCGCTGATCTGCATCGGTGGCACCCTTTCGCTGGCAGCGCTGCGCGACAGCGGCAAGCTGGCTATCGATGCCAGCCTGGTGAAGATGGTCTGGCTGCCGTTGATCGGCACCCTGGGCGCCTGGTTGTGCGGGTTCCGCGGTGCCGAACTGGGCATCCTTTTCCTGTACATCGCCAGCCCCACGGCGGCAGCCAGTTATGTGATGGCGCGCGCGGCTAACGGCAATCATGAACTGGCGGCGTCTATCATCGTGATCACTACGCTGATGGCTGCGGTCACCACCAACATTGGTATTTTCATCTTGCAGTGGGGCGGATGGATCTAGATCCTTCACTGCAAACAACAGCAAAAACACTGCCTCACTGAGCCAAAGGACTTTTCATGCAAGACCAGAGCACGCCCGAGCCGTTGAAGCGCGGGCTGAAGAATCGCCATATCCAGCTGATCGCGCTGGGCGGTGCTGTAGGTACAGGGTTGTTTCTTGGCATCGCCCAGACAATCCAGCTGGCTGGCCCTTCCGTATTGCTGGGCTACGCCATCGCCGGCCTGATGGCCTTCTTCATCATGCGTCAGTTGGGTGAGATGGTGGTGGAGGAGCCGGTGGCGGGGAGCTTCAGCCACTTCGCCCACCACTACTGGAGCGAGTTCGCCGGGTTCGTCTCCGGCTGGAACTACTGGGTGGTATACGTGCTCGTCGGCATGGCCGAACTCTCGGCGGTCGGGATCTACGTGCAGTACTGGTGGCCAGGCTTCCCGACCTGGGCCACGGCGGCGATCTTCTTTGTGGTCATCAACCTGATCAACCTTACCCAGGTCAGGGTATATGGCGAGATGGAGTTCTGGTTCGCACTGATCAAGGTGGTGGCGATCGTCAGCATGATTGGTTTCGGTGCCTGGCTGCTGGCAAGTGGCAATGGTGGCCCGGATGCCAGCGTATCCAACCTGTGGCAGTACGGCGGGTTCTTCCCCAATGGCGTGGCAGGCCTGGTGATGGCTTTGGCCGTGATCATGTTCTCGTTCGGGGGCCTGGAATTGGTCGGCATCACCGCTGCCGAGGCGGACAACCCGCGCCACAGCATTCCCAAGGCGACCAATCAGGTGGTCTATCGCATCCTGATCTTCTACATTGGTGCGCTGGCAGTGTTGTTGACGCTGTACCCTTGGCAGAAGGTGGTGCAAGGTGGCAGCCCATTCGTGATGATCTTCCACGAACTGGATAGCGATGTGGTGGCGACCATTCTCAACATCGTGGTGCTGACCGCTGCACTGTCGGTATACAACAGCTGCGTCTATGCCAACAGCCGCATGCTGTTCGGCTTGGCGAGCCAGGGTGATGCGCCGCGGCAATTGCTCAAGGTCAGCCGCGGTGGCGTGCCGCTCACCGCGCTTGGTGTTTCGGCAGTGGCCACCGGCCTTTGCGTGTTGATCAACTACCTGATGCCAGGCGAGGCCTTCGGGCTGTTGATGGCATTGGCGGTGTCGGCACTGGTGATCAACTGGGCCAGTATCAGTATCACTCACCTGAAGTTCCGCAAGGCCAAGCTGGCAACGGGTACTACCCCGTTCTACCAAAGTTGGGGGCATCCGCTGACCAATTACCTGTGTCTGGCGTTCATCGTTCTGATTCTGGTGGTGATGTACCTGACCCCGCCGATTCGAATTTCGGTGATGCTGATTCCGGGATGGATTGCGGTGCTGTGGGTGGCCTTCAAGCTGAAGAAGACTCGGCAGGTTCGGCGTTGAATTTGCACCGCCTGTGAGATCCAGCGCCGCCCGCGTGGCGCTCGATCTGAAGAGCGCCACCAACCCCAAGTCATGCGCTCATCAATGCTGCCGCCGCCAGGCACGCAGGGTGGTGAACAACAGCACCACGGCAAGCACCGGCAGCACATAGAACAGCATCAACCGCTCCAGCCGCCCGGCCAGTGGCATGCCCATGGTGAAAGCCGCCACATGTAGGCCATAGGCCAGGTACAGGCAAAGGAACACCAGCCCTTCGGCGCGGGTGATTCGATAACCGGAGTAAAACACCGGCAAGCTCAGTGCGGCGACGCCAAACATCACCGGAAGGTCGAAGGCCAGTGCATTGGGCGAAATGGTCAGTGGCTCGGGGGTGGTCAGCGCGGTCAGGCCAAGTACCCCAAGCAGGTTGAACAGGTTGCTGCCGATCACCGTGCCTACCGCAATTTCCCGCTCACCTCGAACGGCGGCGATCAGCGCTGCGGCAAGTTCAGGCAGGGATGTACACACCGCGACCACGGTCAGGCCGATGATGCGTTCGGACAAGCCCAGATCGGTAGCCACTTCAATGGCGGACTCCAACAGCAGGTGCCCGGCCAGGCTCAGCAGGCCAAAGCCCAACAGCACCTGGAGCAACGTCCCGGACCAGAAACGTCCGGCGCTGGCAGCCCCGGCATTCGGCGCAGGGTAGGTGCGGGCATAGTGGCGTGACTGGTGCCAAAGCATCGCCAGGTAGCCCGCCAGGCCAAGCAGCAACAATAAACCCTCGGCCCGGCCCAAGTGAGCATTGGCGCAAAGGGCATATACCAGCGCGCTGGCTGCGATCATCAGCGGGATATCCAGGCGCACCAACTGGCGTGACACCCGCAACGGGATGACCAGCGCGGCCAGCCCGAGGATGACCAGTACATTGAAGATATTGCTGCCGATCACGCTGCCCACGGCCACATCAGGGGCACCCTGGAAAGCAGCCTGCAGGCTTACCGTCAGCTGCGGAGCAGTGCTGCCGAAAGCGACCAGGCTCAGGCCGATGATCAATGGCCGCACGTGCAGGCGTTGCGCCAGGCGAAGTGCGGCGCGCACCATGAGCTCGGCTCCGCCGACCAGCAATAGCAGGGCAAGGCCCATTTGCAGCAGGCTGAAGGTGGGTAGGGTTGCGAGGTCGAAAATGGTCATGCTCCCGTCAAAGCGGTTGTCAGGTCAGTCGCTCAAACCTTGTACCCGCACGCGCGCCGTTCCGCTACGGAGCATGCCGATTTTTTCTGCTGCAGCACGTGACAGGTCGATCAAGCGGCTGCGGGTATGCGGGCCGCGGTCGTTGATGCGGACCACCACGCTGCGGTCATTGGCCAGGTTGGTGACCAGTACCCGGCTGCCGAATGCCAGGCTGCGGTGGGCAGCGGTCAGCCCGTGCTGGTTGAACGGTTCGCCGCTGGCGGTGCGTTTGCCGTGGTGGCGGGAGCCGTAATAGGACGCGGTGCCGGTTTCGTTGTAACCGCGGGGGTCGATGGCCTGACTGGCGCAGCCAGCCAGGAAGGAAAAAAGCGCCAAGCTGGCGAGGGATCGTTTAAGCAAGTGTGGTGCTCTCCCAGTGCGGCCATTGGCGGCTAAAGCCGGTCCTGTAGAGAGGTAGGTGCTCGCTCGGGTAGCGGCAGCTCTGTAGGAGCGGCTTTAGCCGCGAACGAGGGCTAGGCCCTCGCACGGCTATAGGATTGAAATCGTCACCCTTCGAGCTTGGCCTTGAGTAGTTGGTTCACCTGCCCAGGGTTGGCCTTGCCCTTGGAAGCCTTCATCGCCTGGCCGACGAAGAAACCGAACATCTTGCCGCGTTTGGCCTCGTCAGCGGCGCGGTACTGTTCGACTTGTTCGGCATTGGCGGCGAGCACTTCGTCGAGCATCTTGTCGATTGCACCGGTGTCGGTAACCTGCTTGAGACCTTTGCTTTCGATGATGCTATCGGCATCGCCTTCGCCGGCGGCCATGGCCTCGAACACGGTCTTGGCGATCTTGCCGCTGATGGTGTTGTCACGAATGCGCAGCAACATGCCGCCCAAGTGCGCGGCACTCACCGGGGCTTGGTCGATCTCGACCCCTAGTTTGTTCAGCAGGCTACCCAGTTCGACCATGACCCAGTTGGCGGCAAGCTTGGCATCCCCGCCAATACGCACCACTTCTTCGAAGTAGTCCGCCTGCTCGCGGCTCGAAGCCAGCACGTTGGCGTCATAGGCCGACAGGCCGTATTGGCTCTGGAAACGTTCGACCTTCTGCGTTGGCAGCTCAGGAAGGCCTGCGCGCACCGTTTCGAGGAAACTGTCCTCGATTACCACCGGCAGCAAATCGGGATCGGGGAAGTAACGGTAGTCGTTGGCCTCTTCCTTGCTGCGCATGGAGCGGGTCTCGTCCTTGTTCGGGTCGTACAGGCGGGTTTCCTGCACCACCTTGCCGCCGTCCTCGATCAGGTCGATCTGGCGCTGGATCTCGCTGTTGATCGCGCGTTCGATGAAGCGGAACGAGTTGACGTTCTTGATCTCGCAGCGGGTGCCGAACTCGGTCTGGCCTTTGGGACGGATCGATACGTTACAGTCGCAGCGCAGCGAGCCTTCGGCCATGTTGCCGTCACAGATGCCCAGGTAGCGTACCAGCGCGTGGATTGCCTTGACGTAAGCCACGGCCTCCTTGGCGCTACGCATGTCTGGCTCGGAGACGATTTCCAGCAGCGGCGTGCCGGCACGGTTGAGGTCGATGCCGGTGGAACCGCTGAAGTCCTCGTGCAGGCTCTTGCCGGCGTCTTCCTCCAGGTGCGCGCGGGTTACGCCGATACGCTTGATGGTGCCGTCTTCCAGGGCGATGTCCAGGTGGCCCTTGCCGACGATCGGCAGATCCATCTGGCTGATCTGGTAACCCTTGGGCAGGTCAGGGTAGAAGTAGTTCTTACGCGCGAACACGTTGCGCTTGCCGATTTCGGCATCGATGGCCAGGCCGAACATGCAGGCCATGCGTACGGCCTCCTGGTTCAGCACTGGCAGCACGCCAGGCATGCCTAGATCAACCAGGCTGGCCTGGGTGTTCGGCTCGGAGCCGAAGGTGGTGGCGCTGCCGGAGAAGATCTTCGACTGGGTGGCCAGCTGGGTATGAATCTCCAGCCCGATCACAACTTCCCATTGCATGTGTGAATTCCTCAGAAGCCGTTAGGGGCGCGGGTGTGCCAGTCGGTGACTTGCTGGTAACGGTGCGCGACGTTGAGTAGGCGGCCTTCCTGGAAGTATGGGGCCAGCAGCTGTACGCCGACCGGCAGGCCATCGACGAAGCCGGCAGGCATCGACAGGCCTGGCAGGCCTGCCAGGTTGGCAGTGATGGTGTAGACGTCTTCCAGGTAGGCAGCGACAGGGTCGCTGCTCTTGGCGCCAAGCTTCCAAGCCGGGTTCGGCGTGGTCGGGCCTAGGATCAGGTCGACATCGTTGAACGCCGCCATGAAGTCGTTCTTGATCAGGCGACGGATCTGCTGTGCCTTGACGTAGTAGGCGTCGTAGTAGCCGGCCGAAAGGGCGTAGGTGCCGACCATGATGCGGCGCTGCACCTCGGCGCCGAAGCCTTCGCCACGAGAGCGCTTGTACAGGTCGGTCAGGTCCTTGGGGGCTTCACAGCGGTAGCCGAAGCGCACGCCATCGAAACGCGACAGGTTGGAGGAAGCTTCGGCGGGGGCGATCACGTAGTACGCCGCAATGGCATGCTGCATGTTGGGCAGGCTGATTTGCTTGACCACTGCGCCGAGCTTTTCCAGCTCCTTGACGCTGGCCTGGACCAGGTCGGCGATGCGTGGGTCGAGGCCGGCTGCGAAGTATTCCTTCGGCAGGCCGATGCGCAGCCCCTGCAGCGAGCCGTTGAGGCTGGCGCTGTAGTCAGGTACGGGCTCATCGATGCTGGTGGAGTCCTTGGCATCGAAGCCGGCCATGCCTTGCAGCAGCAGGGCGCAGTCTTCGGCAGTGCGCGCCAGCGGGCCACCCTGGTCGAGGCTGGAGGCGTAGGCGATCATGCCCCAGCGCGATACGCGACCGTACGTCGGTTTGAGGCCGGTAAGGTTGGTCAGCGCCGCCGGCTGGCGGATCGAACCGCCAGTGTCGGTACCGGTGGTGGCCGGCAGCAGGCGTGCAGCTACGGCCGCGGCCGAACCACCGGACGAGCCGCCAGGCACGTGCTCGAGGCTCCATGGGTTCTTCACCGCGCCGTAGTGGCTGGATTCGTTGGCCGAACCCATGGCGAACTCGTCCATGTTGGTCTTGCCCAGGGTGACCATGCCGGCATCGGCCAGCTTGGCTACCACTGTGGCATCGTACGGCGCTTTGAAGTTGTCGAGCATCTTCGAGCCGCAGCTGGTGCGCACGCCCAGGGTGCAGAACAGGTCCTTGTGGGCGATTGGGGCGCCGAGCAGGGCGCCGGTTTCGCCACCGGCGCGGCGGGCGTCTGCGGCACGTGCCTGGCCCAAGGCCAGTTCTTCGGTGACGCTGATGAAGCTGTTGATCTGTGGGTCGATCTGCTTGACGCGCGCCAGCAGGGCGCCGGTCAGCTCTTCGGAAGAAAACGACTTGTCGGCGAGTCCGCGGGCGATCTCGGCCAGGGTCAATTCATGCATGGCAGGCTCTATCCCTTACTCGATGACTTTGGGAACCAGGTACAGACCGCTTTCGGTCGAGGGTGCAATGGCCTGATAGGCATCGCGCTGATTGCTTTCGGTGACCTGGTCGGGACGCAGACGCTGGCTGGCCTCCAGGGGATGGGCCAGAGGTTCGATACCGTCGGTGTCGACCGCTTGCATCTGGTCGACCAGGCCGAGAATGCTGTTCAGGGCGTCAGTAATGCGTGGCAGTTCGCCGTCATTCAGGCCCAGGCGGGCCAGATGGGCGATCTTCTCCACGTCGCTGCGTTCAAGCGCCATGGTTGATCTCCAGGGGAAACAAAGAACCGAATCAGCTCGGCAGTGAGGAACATGTCAGCATTTTGGCGGTCCAACGGCCGCGATCATCTGCTGGCGTGCTCGGAAAAACAGCCAATTTAACATATTGGCTCCTTGCCCAAAATCCCTGCCATTGTTAGAGTTTGCCGCACTTTTTTACCCACGCTTTCCCCAGGGTCACTTTCCCATGTTCAAGAAACTGCGTGGCATGTTTTCCAGCGATCTTTCCATCGACCTGGGGACTGCCAACACCCTAATTTACGTGCGTGAGCGCGGTATCGTCCTGAATGAGCCCTCGGTTGTTGCCATCCGTACCCACGGCAACCAGAAAAGCGTCGTCGCCGTCGGTACCGAGGCCAAGCGCATGCTCGGTCGTACCCCAGGTAACATTGCTGCCATTCGTCCGATGAAAGACGGCGTCATTGCCGACTTCAGCGTCTGTGAAAAAATGCTGCAGTACTTCATCAACAAAGTGCACGAAAACAGCTTCCTGCAGCCCAGCCCTCGCGTGCTGATCTGCGTACCGTGCAAGTCGACCCAGGTAGAGCGCCGCGCCATTCGCGAGTCGGCCCTGGGTGCCGGTGCCCGTGAAGTGTTCCTGATCGAAGAACCCATGGCCGCTGCCATCGGCGCCGGCCTGCCAGTCGAAGAAGCTCGCGGCTCGATGGTTGTCGACATCGGCGGCGGTACCACCGAAATCGCCCTCATCTCGCTCAACGGTGTGGTGTATGCCGAATCCGTACGCGTTGGCGGCGACCGCTTCGACGAAGCCATCGTTACCTACGTGCGCCGCAACTACGGCAGCCTGATCGGCGAGTCCACTGCCGAGCGCATCAAACAGGAAATCGGCACTGCCTACCCAGGCGGCGAAGTGCGCGAAGTCGACGTACGTGGCCGTAACCTGGCCGAGGGCGTACCGCGTGCCTTCACCCTGAATTCCAACGAAGTCCTCGAAGCGCTGCAGGAATCCCTGGCGACCATCGTCCAGGCGGTCAAGAGCGCTCTGGAGCAATCGCCGCCGGAGCTGGCCTCCGACATCGCCGAGCGCGGCCTGGTACTGACCGGTGGCGGTGCCCTGCTGCGGGACCTGGACAAGCTGCTGGCCCAGGAAACTGGCCTGCCGGTGATCGTTGCCGAAGACCCGCTGACCTGCGTGGCCCGTGGCGGTGGCCGCGCCCTGGAAATGATGGACAAGCACGCGATGGACTTGCTCTCCAGCGAGTGATCCGCGTAGCCATCGAGCGCCCGGTTTACAGGTAGCACGCACAGTGCTACCTGTATGCGCTGGGCTGGCGTCCGTCCGGGCGTCGTTTCCGTCAACCCGCAACCAGGCTGGTGCGTTGTCCCGATGTCCAATGACCTCCTGAGTCGTCCACGAGGAACGGCCCATTAAACCGCTTTTCTCCAAGGGCCCTTCGCTGGGCGTTCGCCTGCTAGTGCTGGTGGTGCTGTCGGTCGCGTTGATGGTTGTCGACGCGCGTTTCGACGTGCTCAAGCCTGTGCGCAGCCAGATGGGCCTGGTGCTGATGGAATCGTACTGGATCACTGACCTGCCGCAGCGCATGTGGCAAGGCGTGGCCGGCCAGTTCGGCAGCCGTACGGAGCTGATCGCCGAAAACGAAAAACTCAAGACCGAAGCCCTGTTGTTGCAGGGGCGCCTGCAAAAACTGGCGGCCCTGACCGAGCAGAACGTGCGCCTGCGTGAGCTGCTCAACTCTTCGGCGCTGGTTAACGAGAAAGTCGAGGTGGCCGAGTTGATCGGCGTCGATCCCAACCCGTTCACCCACCGCATCCTGATCAACAAGGGTGAGCGCGATGGCGTGTTCCTTGGCCAGCCGGTGCTCGATGCCCGCGGCCTGATGGGCCAGGTCGTCGAGCTGATGCCTTACACGTCACGGGTGTTGCTGTTGACCGATACGACCCACAGCATTCCGGTGCAGGTCAACCGCAATGGGCTGCGCGCCATCGCTAGCGGCACGGGCAACCCGGAGCGTCTGGAACTGCGCCATGTTGCCGATACCGCTGACATCAAGGAAGGCGACCTGCTGGTCAGCTCCGGCATGGGCCAACGTTTCCCGGCCGGTTACCCGGTGGCCACGGTCAATGAGGTGATTCACGACTCCGGCCAGCCGTTTGCAATCGTACGCGCCATTCCGACTGCCGCCCTTAACCGCAGCCGCTACATGCTGCTGGTGTTCAGCGACCGTCGCACGCCGGAGCAGCGCGCCACTGACGCCGCCATTGCCCAAGAGGAAGCCGATCGCAAAGGCGCAGCGCAGCCGGCCACTGCTGCCGAGCCTGCGTCCACGGCTGCACCTGCCGCTACAGGGCAGGCACCTGCCACTCCTGCAGCCGCGCCGACCAGTCCCGCTGCGGCTCCAGCGGCACCTGCGCAACCTCGGAGGCAATAATGGCCAAGTCGCGCCGAAATCACGCTTGGGTCATTTGGCTTACATTCGCCATCGGGCTGTTGCTCAGCGTGTCGCCGATGCCTCAGTTTCTCGAAGTGTTCCGCCCCATGTGGCTGGCGATGCTTGTGTCCTTCTGGACCTTGAACGTGCCCAATAGAGTGGGCATGACCACTGCCTTCGTGCTGGGGCTGGCCGAGGATGTCCTGTACGGAACCTTGCTCGGCCAGAACGCGCTGATCCTCACCCTCATCACCTTCCTGGTGCTTTCCTTGCAGCAGCGCTTGCGCATGTTCCCGCTTTGGCAGCAGAGCCTGGTGGTGCTGGTGATCTTCGGTATTGCTCAGTTGGTCCAGCTTTGGCTCAGCGCGCTGACCGGCAACCGCCTGCCAACCCTGGCGCTGGTCTGGTCAGCGGTGATCAGTGCCTTGCTCTGGCCGTGGATCAGCTTCGCCCTGCGCGACCTGCGCAGACGCCTGCACATTCACTGACGGCGCTGCCACCACTGACAGGGAGATGTCTCATGAAACCACTCTACCTCGCCTCTGGCTCGCCACGCAGACGTGAATTGCTCGCGCAGATCGGCGTGCCGTTCGCCGTCGTCAGCGCTCCGATCGATGAAACCCCACTGCCCGGTGAAGGCGCCGACGCTTACGTCGAGCGCCTGGCCGTGGCCAAGGCTCAGGCCGGCCTGGCGGCCCTGCAAGGCCCTGGCGTGGTGCTTGGTGCCGATACGGCGGTGGTGCTCGACGGCCGCATCATGGGCAAGCCCGAGAACCGCGAACACGCGTTGGCCATGCTGCGCGAGCTGGGCGGCAAAGCCCATCAGGTACTTACGGCAGTGGCAGTGTGCGATGGGCAGCGCTGCGAAAGTGTGCGCGTCAGCAGCACCGTACATTTTCGCGCCATCGATGCTGCGCAGGCCGAGCGTTACTGGGCCACGGGCGAGCCGGCGGACAAGGCCGGCGGCTATGCCATCCAAGGCCTGGGTGCGGTATTCGTAACCGGCCTCCAAGGCAGTTATTCGGCAGTGGTTGGCCTGCCGTTGTGCGAAACGGCCGAGATCCTCGCCGAGTTCGGCATCGCCTGCTGGCAGGAAGCGGCGCTTTTGCCTGAGGTAACAAACCAACGGTAGCCAGGCTGTCACGCGCGATCCATCATTACCGAAGACCTTTGACGAGAGCCTGCCATGAGTGAAGAGATCCTGATCAACATCACCCCGATGGAATCGCGTGTGGCGGTGGTGGAAAACGGGGTGCTGCAGGAAGTGCACGTCGAGCGCACCCAGCGCCGCGGCATCGTTGGCAATATCTACAAAGGCAAGGTGGTGCGGGTGCTGCCGGGTATGCAGGCAGCCTTCGTCGACATTGGGCTTGAACGCGCAGCGTTCATCCATGCCTCGGAGATTTCTCAGCGCGAAGGCTCGGCGGTGGAGAACATCACGGCACTGGTCCACGAGGGCCAGGCGCTGGTGGTGCAGGTGACCAAAGACCCAATCGGCACCAAGGGCGCACGCCTGACCACGCAGCTGTCGATCCCCTCTCGTTACCTGGTGTACATGCCGCGCAGCAGCCACGTCGGTATTTCCCTGAAGATCGAAGACGAAGCAGAGCGCGAGCGCCTCAAGCAAGTGGTCAGCGATTGCATGGTCAGCGAGAACATCAAGGATGCCGGGGGCTTCATTCTGCGCACCGCTGCCGAAGGGGCCCGCTCTGAAGAAATCCTCCAGGACATCCGCTACCTGCGCCGTCTCTGGGAACAGATCGGCAGCCAGATCAAAACCTGCGGTGCGCCGACTGTCATTTACGAAGACCTGGGCCTTGCTCTGCGCACGCTACGCGATCTAGTCAACCCGAAGATCGAAAAAATCCGTATCGACTCGCGGGAAACCTTCCAGAAAACCACGCAGTTCGTCATCGAGCTGATGCCGGAAATTGCCGATCGTCTGGAGCACTATCCCGGGGAGCGGCCGATCTTCGACCTGTATGGGGTCGAAGACGAAATTCAGCGCGCCCTGGAGCGCAAGGTGCCGCTCAAGTCTGGTGGCTACCTGGTGGTCGACCCCGCCGAAGCGATGACCACCATCGACGTCAACACCGGGGCATTCGTCGGCCATCGCAACCTCGAAGAAACCATCTTCAAGACCAACCTCGAAGCTGCCACGGCCATTGCCCGGCAACTGCGGCTGCGCAACATCGGCGGGATCATCATCATCGACTTCATCGACATGGAAGACGAAGAACATCAGCGCCAGGTGTTGCGCACCCTGGAAAAACAGCTCGAACGCGATCATGCCAAAACCAACATCATCGGCATCACCGAACTGGGCCTGGTGCAGATGACGCGCAAGCGCACCCGCGAAAGCCTCGAGCAGGTATTGTGCGAGCCCTGCATCGCCTGTCACGGCCGTGGGAAACTGAAAACCCCTGAAACCATCTGCTACGAGATCTTCCGCGAAATACTTCGCGAAGCCCGTGCCTATCAGGCTGAAGGCTATCGGGTGCTGGCCAACCAGAAGGTGGTAGATCGCCTACTGGACGAGGAGTCCGGCAACGTTGCCGAACTTGAGACCTTCATCGGTCGAACCATTCGCTTCCAGGTCGAGTCGATGTATTCGCAGGAACAATACGACGTGGTGCTGCTCTGAGGCGTTTCATTACCTGCCGCCTAGGGCGCTGGCTGGCAAAGTCGGCACGTCGGGCCATCATGGATAAACGACCTGGAGGGCCATGGCCATGGGACGTCTGAACCGCGTTCTGCTTGCCTTGACCCGTTGGGGTCTAGGCCTATGCGCTCTGCTCGCCGTGTTGGTAGCGCTGTATGTCAGCATCGGCCGTGTACTGGTGCCGCTGGTGGCCGAGTACCGCGCAGACGTTCAGCGCAAGGCTGAACAGGCGCTTGAATTGCCTGTGCATGTGGGGGCTCTGGAAGGGCGTTGGAGTGGCCTGTCGCCGGTGCTACGGGTGCGTGATCTGCAACTGGGGGAAGGCGCTTCAGCCCTGCGGCTCGATGATGTGAAGGTGGTGCCCGATCTTTGGGCCAGCCTGGTTGCCCGTGAAGTGCGCCTGTCGCGCATCGAGCTGGGTGGCTTGCAATTGATCCTGCGCGAAGACGAGCAGGGTAATTGGGCGATGGAAGGGCTGCCGAAAAAGGACGACGCGCCGCTCGACCCCGCCCAGATGCTGCAGCGCCTGCGCCAATTGGGCCGTATCGATGTATTCGACAGTCAGGTCACGCTGCAGCCCTGGCAGCGGGACCCATTGACCCTCACCTATGTCAGCCTCGGTTTGCAGGCCGGCACATCTCGTCAGGCCCTGGACTTGCGCGCTACTTTGCCCGACGGCCAGCCGCTGGCGCTCTACCTGCGCAGCCGGGCCACCGCCGAGGCCTGGCGCGACGGGGATGCCAAGGCTTATTTGAGCTTGCCGCAAAGTGACTGGGCGCGCTGGCTGCCACCGCGGCTGCTGGGCCAGTGGCGGGCCGAAGCGTTGAAGGCCGGAGGCGAGTTCTGGGTCGATTGGGGGCAGGGCCAGCTGCAGCAGGCCGTCGTTCGCTTGAATGCGCCAAACCTGGGCGGTGCCTATGCTGACCGCAAGGCGGTGGCGTTGGATGATCTTGCCTTGTCCGCCTGGTTCCAGCGTCGCGACCAGGGTTTTGATGTGGTGGTCGACTCACTTGCCGCGAGCATTGGCAAGACACGTTGGGAGTCGCATCTGCAAGTAAACCAGCGCCCAGGCGATGACCCAGCGGGTGAAACCTGGCAGGTGCAGGCAGACCGCTTGGACCTTACGCCTCTGACCCCATTGGTGCAGGCGCTTGCACCCTTGCCAGGCAAGCTCATGGAGGTGCTCGAAGCACTCCAGGTAAAAGGTGCACTGCGCAACGTGCGCCTGGACGTGCGGCCGAAGGCTGAGGGCAACCAGCGCCTGCAGTTCGCCGCCAACCTGGAGCAGGTAGGGTTCGATGCCTATCACGGCGCCCCAGCGGCCGGGAACGTCAGTGGCAGCATCAGCGGTGACCTTGGCCATGGCGAACTACGCCTGGACACCGACGCGTTCATGCTGCATCTGTATCCGATCTTCGCCAAACCCTGGCATTACCAAAAGGCCAATGCACGCCTGACCTGGGCCCTCGACCAGCATGGCTTCACCCTGGTCGCGCCCTACCTCAAGGTATTGGGAGAAGAGGGCAAGATCGCCGGCGACTTTCTGATCCGCCTGCTGTTCGACCCAGGCACTGAAAGTTACATGGACCTGCGGGTGGGGCTAACCGACGGTGATGGCCGCTACACAGCCAAATACCTGCCCGAGGTGCTGAGCCCTGCGCTCGATGAATGGCTGCGCAGCGCTATCGTCAAAGGCGATGTTGATCAAGGCTATTTCCAGTACCAAGGTTCACTGAATCATGGCGCCTCACCTGAGGCTCGCAGCATCAGCCTGTTCTTCAAGGTCCACGATGCAGTGCTGGACTTCCAGCCGGGCTGGCCGCAGGTGCAGCAAGTGGACGGCGATGTGCTGATCGAGGACAGCGGTGTGCGTATCAAGGCCAGCAAGGGCCTGCTGCTCGATACTGCGGTCACCGACGTCAATGTGAATATCCCTCACGTCGATGAGGGCCAGCCCAGTCACCTGTATCTGGACGGGGGGTTCGACGGCAGCCTCGGCGATGGCTTGAAGATCCTCAAGGAAACACCGATCGGTACAGGCGACATCTTCGCGGCCTGGGAGGGGGAGGGGCCGCTCAAGGGCAAGGTCAAGCTCGACATTCCGTTGGCCCATGGCGAGCGTCCTAAAGTGCTGGTCGACTTCGCCACTAGCGATGCGAAGCTTAAAGTTGCCCCGCCTAGCCTGGACCTTACACGCCTGAAGGGTGATTTCAGCTTTGACCTCGACAAGGGGCTCAGTGGCAAGAACATCAGCCTGCAAGTGTTCGGCAAGCCGGCCACCGCGCAGATCAGCGCCCTGGGCGAGCCCGGGCAGATGCAGACACGCATCGATGCCAGCGGTCAGGCTCCGCTCAAGGCCCTCACCGATTGGCTGCAGTTCACCCAGGCCTTGCCCGCGTCGGGTGATATCCCCTACCAGTTGCAGCTTAACTTGGGCAGCCGTGATAACAGCCTGAATGTCAGTTCTTCACTCAAAGGTCTGGCCATCGACTTGCCGGCGCCGTTCGGCAAGGCGGCGGCTGAAACCCGTGACAGCCAGTTCAGCATGACCCTGCAAGGGCCGGAGCGACGCTTCAATGCGGCGTATACCGACCTTGCCCGCTTCGCCTATGCCGCCCCTGCAGACAAACTGGCCCAAGGGCGCGGCGAACTGCTGCTGGGCGCGGGCCAGGCGCAATTACCGTCAGGTCAGGGGCTGCGCGTCAGAGGGCGGCTGGATAGCCTCGATCTTGAGCCCTGGCAGGAACAGGCCGCACGCTTTGCCGGTGATGACCCAGGCGGTAGTGCCCGGCAGACCCTGCAGAGCGTTGACCTGAGCATTGGCCAGCTCAAGGGCTTCGGCATGAGCCTGAATCAAGCCGTGGTGCGCTTGGCCCGTGGTGGCCCGGCATGGGACCTGCGCCTGGACAGCAGGGAGGTCATCGGTAACGCCCGGGTGCCCGATGCCAAGGCTGCGCCAATGACCATACGGCTACAAACCCTGCGCCTGCCGCCTGCCGACCCTGCCGATGCGCAAGCCGAAGAGGGCCCCGATCCGTTGGCCTCCTTCGACCCGCGCAAAGTGCCGGCACTGGACTTGACCATCGATAGGCTGTACCGAGGCGATGATCTGTTTGGCAGTGCCGCAGTGAAGCTGCGCCCCACGGCAAACGGTGTATCCGCGCAGGACATCAACTTGAACGTCAAAGGTCTGCACGTCGATGGCTCAGGCGGCTGGGAGGGGCCAGTAGGGGGCACCAACAGCTGGTACAAAGGTCGCCTGGATGGCAAGAACCTCGCCGACGTGCTCAAGGCCTGGGGCTTCGCGCCCACAGTGACCAGCCGTGATTTCCGTCTGGACGTGGACGGGCGCTGGCCTGGGTCGCCGGCCTGGGTTGGCCTCAAGCGGTTCTCTGGCAGCATGGATGCAGCCTTGCGCAGCGGCCAGTTCGTCGAGGTGGAAGGTGGTGCCCAGGCCCTGCGGGTGTTTGGGCTGCTCAACTTCGATGCCATTGGTCGCAGGCTGCGCCTGGATTTTTCGGACCTGTTCGAAAAGGGCTTGGCCTACGACCGGGTCAAAGGTCTGCTGGCGGCCAGCAATGGCGTCTACGTCACCCGCGAGCCCATCTCGGTGACCGGCCCGTCGAGCAACTTCGAGCTTGAAGGTACTCTGGACCTGGTCCGCGATCGGGTCGCTGCCAACGTGCAGGTGTCGCTGCCGGTTACCAACAATCTGCCCTTGGCCGCGCTGATCGTTGGCGCCCCCGCCGTCGGTGGTGCGCTGTTCCTGGTCGACCGCTTGATCGGCGACCGGGTATCGCGTTTCGCAAGCGTGCACTATCGCGTCGAGGGGCCGGTAAAAGAGCCTAAAATCACCTTTGTGAAACCGTTCAACAAATAATCTTGGGAGCGCCCATGAAGGCAGCGGTCATCCAGATGGTCAGCCAGGACGATGTGCTGGCCAATTTGCAGCGTGCCGGGGCTCTGCTCGAGCAGGCGGCGCTGGGTGGTGCGAAGCTTGCGGTACTGCCGGAGAACTTCGCGGCGATGGGGCGCAAAGATGCCGCCGCCATCGGCCGCGCCGAGGCGTTGGGCGATGGGCCGATTCTGCCATGGTTGAAACGCACTGCTCGCGACCTCAGATTATGGATTGTTGCAGGTACTTTGCCGCTGCCGCCACAAGGGCAACCACAAGCCAAGGCCCATGCCTGCTCGCTGCTTGTCGACGAACACGGCCAAGTAGTTGCGCGTTATGACAAGCTGCACCTGTTCGATGTGGACGTTGCCGACAACCGTGGTCGTTACCGCGAGTCCGATGACTATGCCCATGGAGCCAGTGTGGTAGTGGCGGATACGCCAGTGGGCCGATTGGGCTTGAGCGTTTGCTACGATCTGCGCTTTCCCGAGCTTTACAGCGCTTTGCGCAGTGCGGGCGCGGAGCTGATCACGGCACCGGCAGCCTTCACTGCGGTCACGGGCGCTGCACATTGGGACGTGCTGATTCGTGCCCGAGCCATCGAAACCCAGTGCTATGTGCTGGCGGCGGCTCAGGGCGGTACCCATCCAGGCCCGCGGGAAACCCACGGGCATGCTGCGATCATCGACCCTTGGGGGCGGATCGTTGCCCAACAGGCGCAAGGCGAAGCCGTATTGCTTGCCGAGCGCGACACTGATGAACAGGCGTCCATCCGGGCGCGCATGCCGGTCACCATGCACCGGCGCTTTTTCTCGCAGGACGCCTTGCGGCCTGCGCACACCGCGGAGTGACTATGAGCCAGATGTTATCCACCGTCAGCGAGCAGCTCCTGGCCCCGGGCGGACTTACCCTCGATAGCCTGCAGAGCGTGCTGGGCGAGTTGGCCGGCCCCGGCATCGATGCCGCCGACCTGTACTTTCAGGGCCAGATCTCGGAAACCTGGGCGCTGGAGGACGGCATCGTCAAAGAGGGCAGCTTCAACCTCGACCAGGGCGTTGGGGTGCGTGCCCAGTCTGGTGAGAAGACTGGCTTCGCCTATAGCAATGCCATCAACCTCGAGGCACTGAACTCGGCGGCCCGCGCCGCTCGCTCGATTTCCCGCGCAGGCCAGAGCGGCCAGGTACAGGCCTTCAAAAGCCGGGACGTCACGGCGCTGTATGCCCCTGACAACCCTTTGGATGTACTCAGCCGTGCCGAAAAGGTCGAGCTGCTAAAGCGCGTCGATGCTGCCACGCGCGCCCTCGACCCGCGGATCCAGCAGGTCAGCGTGAGCATGGCCGGGGTCTGGGAGCGCATCCTGATCGCCGCTGCCGACGGCAGCCTGGCCGCCGACGTGCGTCCGCTGGTGCGCTTCAACGTCAGTGTCATCGTCGAACAAAATGGCCGCCGTGAGCGTGGCGGGCAGGGTGGTGGCGGGCGTACCGACTACCGCTTCTTCACTCAAGAGCGCGTCATGGGCTACGCCCGCGAGGCGTTGCGTCAGGCGCTGGTGAACCTTGAGGCCATTCCGGCCCCGGCAGGCACATTACCGGTGGTACTGGGCTCGGGTTGGTCGGGTGTGCTGCTGCACGAAGCGGTCGGCCATGGCCTGGAAGGGGATTTCAACCGCAAGGGGAGCTCGGCATTCAGCGGCCGGATCGGCGAGAAAGTTGCCTCCAGCCTGTGCACAATCGTCGATGACGGCACCCTGGAAGGCCGCCGCGGCTCGCTGAGCGTTGATGACGAAGGTACCCCCACCGAGTGCACAACGCTGATCGAGAACGGCATCCTCAAAGGCTACATGCAAGACAAGCTCAATGCGCGTTTGATGGGCATGGCAGTCACTGGCAACGGCCGGCGCGAGTCCTACGCGCACCTGCCGATGCCGCGCATGACCAACACCTACATGCTGGGCGGTGAGAGTGACCCCCAGGAAATCATCGCCTCGGTGAAGAAAGGTATTTACTCCGCCAACCTCGGCGGCGGCCAAGTCGACATCACTAGCGGCAAGTTCGTGTTCTCGACCAGCGAAGCCTACCTGATCGAAGACGGCAAGATCACCGCGCCGGTCAAAGGCGCCACCCTGATCGGCAACGGGCCTGAAGCCATGAGCCGGGTATCGATGGTCGGTAACGATCTGGCACTGGACAGCGGTGTGGGGACCTGTGGCAAGGATGGGCAGTCGGTGCCGGTAGGCGTCGGGCAGCCGACCTTGAAGCTTGATGCCATAACCGTGGGCGGTACTGGCGCTTGATGGCATTGGGCGCCAATGTGGGCGCGGCCTTGCCTCGCGAAGCCGGCAGTGCGGTGCTGGCTGCCGGTGTTCGCAGGGCGAGCCCGCTCCCACAGGCGCCCGCTAAAGATTCAGCGCAGACCGCGTTGCAGTTCGTCGAGGTCGCGAATGTATTTGAATACCTTGCGCGCAGCGGCAGGCGGTTTGTTCCGAGCTTTTTCGTGCTGGGCATGACGGATCAGCGAGCGCAGCTGTTGGCGGTCGGTTTCCGGGTATTCGTTGACGAACCGTTCAAGGTCGTCATCGTTACCGTCAATCAGCCGGTCGCGCCAGCGTTCGAGGCTGTGGAAGCGCTCGTTGTACTGACGGGTCGAGCTGTCCATCTGTTCGAGCACGGCATGGATGGCATCAAGGTCCTGCACACGCATCAGCTTGCCGACGAACGACATGTGGCGTTTGCGGGCTCCGTGGGCGGTGTGCTTGCTGGCGTCGGCCAGGGCTTTTCGCAGTTCGTCGGTCAGCGGCAGGCGTGCCAGGGTATCGGCCTTGAGCGTAGTCAGGCGCTCGCCGAGCTCGACCAACGCATGCAGCTCGCGCTTGATCTGGGTTTTGCTTTTTTCGCCGTCGAAGGCGTCGTCGTATGAATCAACCATGGGGGGCAGTCCGCTTGGGTTTTTGAGAAAAGTCGCCGAGCGGCGAGCAGGCAAGGCGAAACAGGCGAGGTAGCGGAGTTTACAGATTGTAAATGAGCATTCCGAGCCGGCTTTCAACGCAGCATGTTCGTCGCGCAGGCACTTTTCGTACTAAGCCTGAAATTTGCCGCCATGATAACCAGATGGGGGCCGCTTGTCCGGCCCGGTCGTAGAATGACCCGTAGCCATGCGCAGAATTTGAGTGGAGAAAACCATGAGTGCAGTCCAAAGCGTAGGCCCAAAGGACCTGCCAGCGTTGCAGGAGCAGGTCGAAGCGATCATTGCAGAAGCACGCAAGCAAGGCGCCAGTGCCTGTGAAGTGGCGGTGTCGCTGGAGCAAGGCTTGTCGACCACGGTGCGTCAACGCGAGGTCGAAACGGTCGAGTTCAACCGCGACCAAGGCTTTGGCATCACCCTGTATGTGGGCCAGCGCAAAGGCTCGGCCAGCACCTCGGCCAGTGGTCCGGAAGCGGTTCGAGAAACCGTCGCTGCTGCCTTGGCGATCGCCAAGCACACCTCCGAGGACGAGTGCTCGGGCTTGGCTGATGCAGCGCTGATGGCCCGTGACATTCCCGATCTGGACCTTTACCACGACTGGGGCATCGAGCCAGAAAAAGCCATCGAAATGGCGCTGACCTGCGAAGCTGCGGCGTTCGACGCCGACCCGCGTATCCTCAACGCCGATGGCACCACCTTGAACACCCACCAAGGGTGCCGCGTGTATGGCAACAGCCACGGCTTCATCGGCGGCTACGCCTCGACCCGGCACAGCCTGAGTTGCGTGATGATCGCCGAGGGTGAGGGCCAGATGCAGCGTGACTACTGGTATGACGTGAACCGTCAAGGCAACCTGCTGGCCGACCCGCGCAGCATTGGCATTCGGGCTGCCCAGCGTGCCGCCAGCCGCCTGGGTGCACGCCCGGTAGCGACCTGCGAAGTGCCGGTGCTCTTTTCTGCCGAGCTGGCTGGGGGCCTGTTCGGCAGTTTCCTCTCGGCCATTTCTGGAGGCAACCTGTATCGCAAGTCGTCGTTCCTCGACGGGGCAATCGGCCAACGCCTGTTCCCATCCTGGCTGACCCTCGACGAACGCCCGCATATTCCGCGTGCGCTGGGCAGCGCCGCATTCGATGCAGACGGCCTGGCGACCTACGCCAAACCGTTCGTAGACAACGGCGAATTGGTGTCCTACCTGCTGGGTACCTACTCCGGTCGTAAGCTGGGCCTGCCGAGCACCGCTAACGCAGGGGGTGTGCATAACCTGTATGTCACCCATGGCGTCGAGGACCAGGCAGCGCTGATCCGGCGCATGGGCCGTGGCCTGCTGGTTACCGAGCTGATGGGGCATGGTCTGAATATGGTGACGGGCGATTATTCCCGCGGTGCAGCAGGCTACTGGGTCGAGAACGGTGAGATCCAGCATGCGGTGCAGGAGGTGACCATCGCTGGCAATATGAAAGACATGTTCCAGCAAATTGTCGCGATTGGTAGCGATCTGGAAACTCGCAGCAATATTCACACCGGCTCGGTATTGATCGAACGGATGACCGTTGCTGGCAGCTGAAATCACCTAGGAAAATCAGTTTCAAACTGAACCCGGCCTGCGTGCCGGGTTTTTCTTTCATCGCCGATCACTTGAAGTGATTATGATTATCAATTAATAATCAATATCATTACTCGATCACTTGGCGATGATGTTGATGAAACCCGTCCTGCGCGAACTACCTTACCTGGAAAACTGGCGCTGGCTCAGCCGGCGCATTCGCTGCGCCCTCGAACCCAACGAGCCGCGCCTGATTGAGCACTACCTGGCCGAAGGGCGCTACCTGGTGTGCTGCACCGAAACTGCGCCATGGACCGTGGCATTGACATCGTTCCGCTTGCTGCTGGATACCGCCTGCGACCGCATGCTGCCTTGGCACTGGCGCTGCTTGTGCCTGGATCGGGCCTGGCGCCCGCTGCTCGACCTGCGCAAGCTGGACCGGCACGAGCAGAATCTACGGTGGCAGCCCTATGCCATGCAGTTGGCGAACTGCCAACTGCTGCCCTCGATTACCCCCGAAGAACTGATGCAAGGATTCGAACATGACTGATACCCGTATCGAGCGTGACAGCATGGGCGAGCTGCAGGTGCCGGCCAAAGCCCTGTATGGCGCTCAAACCCAGCGCGCGGTCGACAACTTCCCGATCAGCGGCCAGCGAATGCCGGCCCAGTTCATTCGCGCGCTGTTGCTGGCCAAGGCCGCCGCAGCCAAGGCCAACGTGCAATTGCAGCAACTCTCGCCGGGGCAGGGGCAGGCCATCGTTCAGGCGGTTGAGCAGCTGCTGGCAGAGAATTTCATTGAGCACTTCCCGGTGGATGTGTTCCAGACCGGCTCCGGCACTAGTTCGAACATGAATGCCAACGAAGTGATTGCTACCCTGGCCAGTCGCATCCTTGGGGAGCCGGTCAATGCCAATGACCATGTCAACTGTGGCCAAAGCAGCAACGACATCATTCCCACCACCATCCACGTCAGCGCGGCGCTAGCTTTGCACGAGCAACTGTTGCCGGCGTTGAGTCATCTGATTGAAGCGATCGAGGCCAAGTCAGCGCAGGTACATCGCTACGTGAAAACTGGCCGAACTCACCTGATGGATGCCATGCCAGTGCGCATGAGCCAGGTACTTGATGGCTGGGCAGCACAGATCAACGGCGCGAAAGCGCATATCCAGGCAACCTTGCCGAGCCTGCAGGCCCTAGCGCAAGGCGGCACCGCCGTAGGCACAGGGATCAATGCCCATCCGCAGTTCGCCGCGGTGTTCGCGCGTCAGTTGAGCGATATCGCCAAGGTCGAATTCACGCCTGGGCGTAATCTGTTCGCACTGATTGGCTCCCAAGACACCGCCGTTGCCCTCTCAGGGCAACTCAAGACAACCGCGGTCGCGTTGATGAAGATCGCCAACGATCTGCGCTGGATGAATTCAGGCCCGTTGGCTGGCTTGGGTGAAATCGAATTGCAGGGCTTGCAGCCCGGCTCCTCGATCATGCCTGGTAAGGTCAACCCGGTAATCCCGGAAGCCACTGCCATGGTCGCCGCCCAGGTGATCGGCAATGACGCCACCATCGCAGTGGCCGGCCAGTCGGGTAACTTCGAGCTCAACGTCATGCTGCCGGTCATCGCTCGCAACCTGTTGGAAAGCATCGAACTGATGGCCAATGCCAGCCGCCTGCTGGCGGACAAGGCGATCGCCGGTTTCAAGGTCAACGAAGCCCAGCTCAAGCAGGCCCTGGCTCGCAATCCGATCCTGGTCACCGCGCTGAACCCCATCATCGGCTATCTCAAGGCCGCAGAAATCGCCAAGTCTGCTTATCAGCAAGGTCGCCCGATCATCGATGTGGCGCTGGAACACACCGACCTCTCCCGCGATCAACTCGAGGCGTTGCTGGACCCAGAAAAACTGACCGCCGGCGGTATCTGACACGCCATAGGCACCGCGCTGGGGCCTGCAAGCTTGCTGGCCGGTCAGGCAGCGGTGCTGATTGCTCTTACCAAAGGAGTCCATTGATATGCCGCATACCCTGCCACCTTTGCCTTACGCCTATGATGCCCTGGAACCGCACATCGACGCGCAGACCATGGAGATTCACCATACAAAGCACCACCAGACTTACGTCAATGGTCTGAACGCCGCCCTCGAGGGCACCGAGTGGGCGCAGTGGCCAGCCGAGAAACTGGTCGGTGCGGTCAAGCAACTGCCCGAGAACCTGCGCGGCGCGGTCACCAATCATGGCGGCGGTCATGTCAACCACAGCTTGTTCTGGACGATCATGTCTGCTCAGGGTGGTGGGTTGCCACAAGGCCAGCTGGCCCGTGCCATTGACGCCGAGCTTGGGGGTTACCAAGCGTTCCAGGAGGCCTTCACCAAGGCCGCCCTGACCCGGTTCGGCAGTGGCTGGGCGTGGCTCAGCGTAACGCCACAGAACACGTTGATAGTTGAGAGCAGCGCGAATCAGGATAGCCCCCTGATGCACGGTAATACGCCGATTCTCGGGCTTGATGTGTGGGAGCACGCCTATTACCTGAAGTATCAAAACCGCAGGCCCGAATACATAGGGGCGTTCTACAACGTGATTGACTGGCCGCAAGTGGAGCGCCGCTATCTTGAAGCCTTGAAGTGAAGCGACCTGGCATGCGCGCTACAGTGATGGCCCTTGGCGGTGTCCGTCTGCTGCGCTTGGCGTTGGGTGTATTGCTGCTGGTAGCCGGTAGTGCGCTACTACTGGCCCGGGGCATGGCCTGGTTAGGCGTTTAGCCGATCGCGATCATCGCCCATAACGTACTCGAGGTTTGCTTGGCGTGTAAGCAGGGGGGCGGGATACCCGATGCCGATCGCCGGAAGATGGGTTCCCTTGCAGGACGTCGCAAGCCCCGGGTACTTCACTCACCTTCGTCGAAGTAGTTGTTGATCAGTGCAACCAACGCTTCCAGCGCATCGTTATCCTGTTCACCCTCGGTGTGCAGGTGCACCTGCGTGCCTTTGCCCGCAGCCAGCATCATCACCGCCATGATGCTCTTGCCGTCGACCAGTTTGTCAGGCGCACGGCCGACACGGACCTGGCAGGGGTATTTGCCGGCCACACCGACGAATTTTGCTGCCGCCCGGGCATGCAGGCCCAGCTTATTGATGATGGTGATTTCGCGGGCGGGCATGGTGCGGTAGATCCTGTGGGCTAGAGGTCGCGGTGGCGAACCTGGACGTTTTTCAGTGATTGCTGCAGCAGTTGGCCCAGGCGCTCGGTAATGTACACCGAGCGATGATGGCCCCCGGTGCAACCAATGGCGATGGTGACATAGGCGCGGTTGCTGGCCGCGAAGCGTGGCAACCATTTGAGCAGATAGCTGGAAATGTCGCTGAACATTTCTTCGACGTCTGGCTGTGCGGCCAGGTAATCGATGACCGGTTGTTCCAGGCCGGAGTGTTCGCGAAGCTCGGGTTTCCAGTAGGGGTTGGGTAGGCAGCGAACGTCGAAAACCAGATCGGCATCGACCGGCATCCCACGTTTGAAGCCAAATGACTCGACCAGAAATGCAGTACCAGGCTCCGGTTGGTTGAGCAGGCGCAGTTTGAGCGAATCGCGCAGTTGATAGAGGTTAAGGCTGGTGGTGTCGATCTTTAGATCGGCAAGGTCAGCGATAGGCCCAAGCAGCTCGCTTTCGACCCGGATCGCTTCGGCCAGCGAGCGATCGGCATTGGTCAGTGGGTGGCGGCGGCGGGTTTCCGAGAAACGCTTGAGCAACGTGTCTTCATCGGCGTCTAGATACAAGACATCGCACTGAATGTGACGCCCACGAGCATCGGCCAACAGTTCAGGGAAGCGGGACAGGTGGCTTGGCAGATTGCGCGCGTCGATTGACACTGCCACCTTCGGCTGCAGTAATTCGGTGTTGATCAACGCATTTTCAGCCAGCTGCGGCAACAGGCCGGCAGGTAGGTTGTCGATGCAATAGAAGCCATTGTCTTCCAGCACATCCAGGGCGGTGCTCTTGCCGGAGCCGGAACGGCCGCTGACGATGATCAGGCGCATGTTCAGTGCTCGTTTTGTGCGTCCAGGACAACCTGGTACAGGGCCTCGCTGCTGCCGGCGGCGCGCAGCCGATCGCGAACCTCCTTGCGATCAAGCATGCTGGCGATCTGGCGCAGCAACTCAAGGTGTGCGTCGGTGGCTGCCTCAGGCACCAGCAGCACGAACAGCAGATCCACCGGGGCGCCATCGATTGCGTCATAGTCGATGGGCGCATCCAGATGCAACAAGGCACTCACCGGGGAAGAGCAGCCTGGAAGCCGGCAATGCGGGATGGCGATGCCATTGCCAAAGCCGGTCGAACCCAGTTTTTCGCGACCGATGAGCTTTTCGAAGACGTCTTGCATCTCAAGTTCGGGAACTTGTTCGGCGATCAGGTTGGCGACCTTTTCCAGGGCGCGCTTCTTACTGCCGCCCGGCACGTTCACGAGGGAACGGCCGGGGGTCAGGATGGTTTCAAGTCGGATCATGGATGAGAGGGATCAGCGAGCGGCTGCACCTTGCAGCAGGCTTTGCTGTTTTTCCTTGTGTTTTTTCAGTTGACGGTCGAGCTTGTCGGCCAAGGCATCGATTGCTGCATACATGTCTTCGTGTTCGGCGTTGGCAACCACTTCACCGCCTGGAATCTGCAAGGTCGCTTCGACCTTTTGCTGCAGCTTCTCGACTTTCATGATGACCTGCACGTTGGTGATCTTGTCGAAGTGACTCTCCACGCGCGCGAGCTTTTCGAGCACATATTCACGCAGTGGCTGGGTGACTTCTACATGCTGTCCACTGATATTGACTTGCATACAGCTTCTCCTTTGTTGCCCGTGCATAAAGAGGCAGGACTTGCACCTGCCCCACAAACGCTATGGCTCAACCAGGCGCTACATCAGTCGCTTGCGCTCGCTCGACGGTGCGATGCCGAGAGACTCGCGGTACTTGGCGACGGTGCGACGGGCTACCTGGATGCCTTGTGCCTCCAGTAAACCAGCGATCTTGCTGTCACTCAATGGCTTTTTCTGATTTTCCGCCGCAACCAGTTTTTTGATGATCGCGCGGATAGCCGTGGACGAGCATTCTCCGCCTTCGGCGGTGCTGACGTGGCTTGAGAAAAAGTATTTCAGTTCGTAGATGCCGCGCGGGGTGTGCATGAACTTCTGCGTGGTCACCCGCGAAATGGTCGACTCGTGCATGCCCACTGCTTCGGCGATGTCGTGCAGGACCAGCGGTTTCATCGCTTCGTCGCCGTGGTCGAGGAACCCGCGTTGATGCTCGACGATCTGGGTGGCGACCTTCATCAGCGTTTCGTTGCGGCTTTGCAGGCTCTTGATGAACCAACGCGCCTCTTGCAGCTGGTTGCGCATGAATGTGTTGTCAGCGCTGGTATCGGCGCGGCGCACGAAGCCGGCGTATTGCGGGTTCACGCGCAGGCGCGGGATGGCTTCCTGGTTCAGTTCCACCAGCCAGCGTTCGCTGTCCTTGCGCACGATCACGTCGGGTACCACGTATTCCGGCTCGCTCGACTCGATCTGCGAGCCCGGGCGCGGGTTTAGGCTCTGCACCAGCTCTATCACCTGACGCAGCTCGTCTTCCTTGAGCTTCATGCGGCGCATCAGTTGGCTGTAATCGCGGCTGCCGAGCAGGTCTATGAAGTCGGTCACCAGGCGCTGGGCTTCGCTCATCCACGGTGTGCTGGCCGGCAGTTGGCGCAATTGCAGCAGCAGGCACTCGCCCAACGTGCGGGCAGCGACGCCGGCCGGTTCGAACTGCTGGATGCGGTGCAGCACTGCTTCGACTTCGTCGAGCTCGATGTCCAGTTCTGGGTCGAAGCCTGCGCAGATTTCTTCGAGGGTATCTTCCAGGTAGCCCTGGTTATTGATGCTGTCGATCAGCGTGACAGCTATCAGGCGGTCAGTATCGGACATCGGGGCCAGGTTCAGCTGCCACAGCAGGTGGCTCTGCAGGCTTTCGCCGGCCGATGTTCGGGTAGTGAAATCCCACTCGTCGTCGTCATTGCTTGGCAGGCTGCTGGCGCTGGTCTGGTAGATATCTTCCCAGGCGGTATCGACCGGCAACTCGTTGGGGATTCGCTCGTTCCATTCTGCGTCTTCCAGGCTTTCGGCACTGCTGGTGCTTTCCTGGAAGCTAGTCTCCTGAACTTCGGCGGCTGGCTTGTTCTCGGCGTTGTCCGCCATGGGGTCGCTGTTGTCGAAGTCGTCGCCGTCTTCCTGACGTTCGAGCATGGGATTGGATTCCAGCGCCTCCTGGATTTCCTGTTGGAGGTCCAGGGTGGAGAGCTGAAGCAGACGGATGGCCTGTTGCAACTGCGGGGTCATCGTCAGTTGCTGGCCCATTTTTAGGACGAGCGATGGTTTCATGGCTGGGGCTTAATACCTTGTTCGCCGGCGCGCATGCGCCATCCACTACACGAGGGCGCCGGGGCGCCAAATCAAGCAAGTTTTATGCCTTAAAATGTAGCGTTTGCCTAGAGCGCTGTAACAACTTAAGCCCCCACTGGGGCACAGTGCCAGTGCTCCAGGCAGAACCTGCGGTCAGAGTCGGAACTCGTGACCCAGGTAAACCTCCTTGACCAGGTCGTTGGCCAGAATGGTCTCGGCGTCACCCTCGGCGATCAGTTGACCGTCATTGACGATGTAGGCGGTCTCGCAGATATCCAGGGTTTCACGCACATTGTGGTCGGTGATCAGCACCCCGATACCCTTGGCTTTGAGGTGATGAATGATCTGCTTGATGTCGCCCACGGAGATCGGGTCTACACCAGCGAACGGCTCGTCCAGCAGGATGAACTTAGGCGCAGTGGCCAGGGCGCGGGCGATTTCCACCCTTCGGCGTTCACCGCCGGACAGGCTCATGCCGAGGTTGTCGCGGATGTGGCTGATGTGGAATTCCTGGAGCAGGCTTTCCAGCTCTTTGCGCCGGCCCTCGCGGTCGATGTCCTTGCGGGTCTCGAGGATGGCCATGATGTTGTCGGCCACCGACAGCTTGCGGAAGATCGAAGCTTCCTGCGGCAGATAGCCGATGCCTGCACGGGCGCGCCCGTGCATGGGCTGGTGGCTGACATCGAGGGTGTCGATCAGCACGCGCCCCTGGTCGGCCTGCACCAGGCCCACGATCATGTAGAAGCAGGTGGTCTTGCCGGCGCCATTGGGGCCAAGCAGGCCGACGATCTGCCCGCTGTCGATCGACAGGCTGACATCACGTACCACTTGCCGGCCTTTGTAGCTCTTGGCCAGATGCTGGGCTTTGAGGGTTGCCATTTACTCGGCCTTCTTCTTAGGCTGGATCACCATGTCGATGCGCTGACGTGGCTGAGTCACGTTGCCACCGCGACCGGCGGTCGCAACCTGGGACTTGGTGTTGTAGACGATCTTCTCGCCCTCGGTGGTGTTGCCTTCGTTTTCGACCTTGGCGCGGTCAGTGAGGATAACCGTGTCTTTCTGCGCCTGGTACTGGATGGTCACCGCCCACCCCTTCATCTTGTCGGGCTTGGCCGTACTCTGCTGCTGTTCGAAATACGCCAGGTTGCCCACCGAAGTCACCACGTCGATGTCGCCATTGGCGGCGCGGGTCATGGTGACGGTGTTGCCTTTGATCATCATCGAGCCCTGGGTGATGATCACATCGCCGGTGTAGGTGGCCACGCCTTGCTTGTCGTCCAGGTGCGCGTTGTCGGCCTGGATACGGATAGGCTGGTCACGGTCGGTCGGCAGGGCGAAGGCGCTCGCGCTTCCCAGTGCTGCGCTCAGGCTGAGCAAAAGGGGGAGGGTTTTAACGAGCCTCATACTGTCCTCTTACGTTAGAGAGCAAGTCGATCTTGCTTTCTTTCAAATACGCTTTCATTCCCTTGCCTGTGGTTGTGCCACCGGCGCCGTCGATTCTAACGGCTTGCTCGGTCTGCGCATATTGCTTCTGTGGGAATACGGTCATGCGCGAGCTGGTGATGATGGTATCGCGCTGTTTTTCGTCGGTGCGGGCAATGCGCACGTTATCGATCAGTTCGACTTCGCTGCCGTCAGGGTTGACCTCGGCGCGAACGCTCTGCACATGCCATGGGTACTGGGTACCGCGGTACATGTGCAGGTCTGGCGTGGTCACCAGAGTGACCTCGCTGGCCTTGAGGTGCTCGACTTTGTCGGCAGTCATTTCGTACTGCAGTTTGCCGTCTGGCAGAAACTGCACGCTATGGGCGTTGATCGCATAGTAGTCGATGGCGCTTTCGTCGACCTGCGCCGCTGGCTCTTCCAGGAAGCGCTCGGGGCTGACATTCCAGTAACCGACGGCCGCCAGCAGCGCGGCAATGACCACGAACAGCGCGATGTTGCGGGCTTTCTTGCTGAGCATGGGCAGCCTTAAAGGTAGTTGGCGTTGGCAGCGTCCAGGGTGCCCTGGGCCTGCATGATCAGTTCACAGAACTCGCGAGCGGCGCCTTCGCCGCCGCGTGCCTCGGTCACGCCATGGGCGTGCTGACGCACGAAAGGTGCAGCATTGGCCACTGCCATGCCCAACCCAACCCGGCGAATGACCGGCAGGTCCGGAAGGTCGTCGCCCAGGTAGGCGACCTGCTCATAGCTTAGGCCCAGTTCGGCAAGCAGACCGTCGAGCACCACCAGTTTGTCCTCGCGGCCCTGGTACAGGTGGGGTATGCCGAGGTTCCTGGCGCGGCGCTCGACCACCGGGGTCTTGCGCCCGCTGATGATGGCGGTGGTCACGCCAGATGCCATGAGCATCTTGATGCCATGGCCGTCGAGGGTGTTGAAGGTCTTGAATTCGCTGCCGTCTTCGAGGAAATACAGGCGCCCATCGGTGAGCACCCCGTCCACATCGAACACAGCGAGTTTGATGGCCTTGCCACGCTGCATCAGGTTCTGGTTCATCGTCATCGCTCCCGGTTACATCACCCCTGCGCGCAGCAGGTCATGCATGTTCAAAGCGCCGGTCGGTCGGTCGTTGCCGTCGACCACCACCAAGGCGCTGATCTTGTGATCTTCCATGATCTTCAGCGCTTCGGCGGCGAGCATCTCGGCGCGGGCGGTCTTGCCGTGTACGGTCATCACTTCGTCGATCAGTGCGGTATGCACGTCGATGTTGCGGTCCAGGCTGCGGCGCAGGTCACCATCGGTGAAAATCCCTGCCAGGCTGCCGTCTTGCTCGAGCACCACGGTCATGCCCAGGCCTTTGCGGGACATTTCCAGCAGCGCATGCTTGAGCAGTGTACCGCGCTTGACCTGTGGCAGCTCGTCGCCCGCATGCATGACGTTCTCGACCTTGAGCAGCAGGCGGCGGCCCAGGGCGCCGCCTGGGTGCGAGAAGGCGAAATCTTCAGCGGTGAACCCGCGCGCTTCGAGCAGGGCGATGGCCAGGGCGTCGCCCAGCACCAGCGCGGCAGTGGTGGAGGAGGTTGGTGCCAGGTTGAGCGGGCAGGCTTCGTGGGCGACCCGCGCATCGAGGTTGACCTCGGCAGCCTGGGCCAATGGTGAGTCCGGGTTGCCGGTAAGGCTGATCATCTTGATGCCAAGGCGCTTGATCAGCGGCAGCAGGGTCACGATTTCGCTCGTACTGCCGGAATTGGACAACGCCAGGATCACATCGTCCTGGGTGATCATGCCCATGTCGCCGTGGCTGGCCTCGGCCGGGTGCACGAAGAAAGCAGGCGTGCCAGTGCTGGCCAGGGTGGCGGCGATCTTGTTGCCGATGTGCCCCGATTTGCCCATGCCGACTACAACCACTCGCCCGGTGCTGGCCAGGATCAGCTCGCAGGCCTTGACGAAGTTCGCGTCGATGCTGGCTGCCAGGCCTTGTATGGCCTCGAGTTCCAGGCGCAGTGTGCGCTGGGCGGACTGGATCAGCTCGTTGGATTGGCTCATGTAGAAAGCACTGCCTGATGAAAAGGCGGCGATTATAGCTGCAATGGAAGAAAGGCTCACCCACTCGATTGTCTGAACAATTGTCTGCAAACCCTGTCGCACCCCTGAATGACACGTTTCATGGCCTTGGGGCGCATGCCCAGCGGTGCTATAGTTCGCCGCTATTCGGCCTGCCGCGAGTGCATGTGTCTTCACGATGAAGGCCGGCGTCACTGAGTGCGAGGCTGCACTAGCAAGGAGTCTAGATGAGTGTGGATAGCGCCTACGCGGTCGAGTTGAAGGGGGTTACCTTCAAGCGCGGTTCGCGCAGCATTTTCAGCAATGTCGACATCCGTATCCCGCGTGGCAAAGTCACCGGGATCATGGGGCCGTCGGGTTGCGGCAAGACCACGCTGCTGCGCCTGATGGGCGCGCAGCTGAGGCCCTCGAGCGGTGAGGTCTGGGTAGCCGGGCAGAACCTGCCGAGCCTGTCGCGCAGCGATCTGTTCGACGCGCGCAAGCAGATGGGCGTGCTGTTCCAGAGCGGTGCGCTGTTCACCGACCTCGATGTGTTCGAGAACGTCGCATTTCCCTTGCGTGTGCATACCCAGCTTTCGGACGAAATGATCCGCGACATCGTGTTGATGAAGCTACAGGCCGTGGGTCTGCGCGGGGCTATCGACCTGATGCCGGACGAGCTCTCGGGTGGTATGAAGCGCCGTGTGGCACTGGCCCGGGCGATCGCTCTGGACCCGCAGATCCTCATGTATGATGAGCCGTTCGTCGGGCAGGACCCGATCGCCATGGGTGTGCTTGTGCGCCTGATCCGCCTGCTCAACGATGCCTTGGGCATTACCAGCATCGTGGTGTCTCACGACCTTGCCGAAACCGCCAGTATCGCGGATTACATCTATGTGGTCGGTGATGGCCAGGTGCTGGGCCAGGGCACGCCTGACGAACTGATGGGCTCGGACAACCCGCGCATTCGCCAATTCATGAAGGGCGACCCGGACGGCCCGGTTCCCTTCCATTTTCCTGCGCCTGACTACCGCGCCGATCTGCTGGGGGCGCGTTGATGCGCAGAAAATCCTTAATCGAACGTATTCGCCTGCTCGGGCGTTCGGCGATCGACGTGCTGGCTGTGCTCGGCCGCTCGTGCCTGTTCCTGTTCCATGCGCTGATTGGCCGTGGCGGTATCGGTGGCGGCTTCCAGTTGCTGACCAAGCAGCTGTACTCGGTAGGCGTGCTGTCGCTGGCGATCGTCGTGGTTTCCGGCATGTTCATCGGTATGGTGCTGGCCCTGCAGGGCTACAGCATCCTCACCAAGTACGGCTCGGAGCAGGCGGTGGGGCAGATGGTTGCCCTGACCCTGCTGCGTGAGCTCGGCCCGGTAGTCACTGCGTTGTTGTTCGCCGGCCGTGCAGGTTCTGCGCTGACTGCCGAAATCGGCAACATGAAGTCCACCGAGCAACTGTCGAGCCTGGAAATGATCGGCGTCGACCCGCTCAAGTACATCGTCGCACCGCGCCTGTGGGCGGGTTTCATCTCGTTGCCGCTGCTGGCGCTGATCTTCAGCGTGGTGGGCATCTGGGGTGGCTCCTGGGTGGCGGTCGACTGGCTGGGCGTTTATGAAGGCTCGTTCTGGGCCAATATGCAGAACAGCGTTTCCTTTACCGACGACGTGCTCAATGGGCTTATCAAGAGCCTGGTGTTCGCCTTCGTCACCACCTGGATTGCCGTTTTCCAGGGCTACGACTGCGAACCCACCTCAGAGGGGATCAGCCGTGCCACCACCAAGACCGTGGTCTACGCCTCGCTGGCAGTGCTGGGTCTGGACTTTATTCTGACCGCCTTGATGTTTGGAGATTTCTGATGCAAAACCGCACCCTGGAAATCGGTGTCGGCCTGTTCCTTCTGGCCGGGATTCTGGCGCTGCTGCTGCTGGCTCTGCGTGTCAGCGGGCTGTCGGCCAGCCCGACCAGCGATACCTATAAAGTTTATGCGTACTTCGACAATATCGCCGGTTTGACTGTCAGAGCTAAGGTGACCATGGCGGGTGTGACCATCGGCAAGGTCACCGCCATCGATCTGGACCGTGATTCCTTCACCGGCCGGGTAACGCTGCAGCTGGACAAGTCGGTGAACAATTTGCCGACCGATTCCACTGCCTCGATCCTGACCGCCGGTTTGCTTGGCGAGAAATACATCGGCATCAGTGTGGGCGGTGAAGAAGAGGTGCTCAAAGACGGCTCGACCATCCACGACACCCAGTCGGCGCTGGTGTTGGAAGATCTGATTGGCAAGTTCCTGCTCAATTCCGTTGGCAAGGAACCTAAAGAAGCACAACCGGCTAATTAAGGAGTATCCATGATTTCGATCCTGCGACGTGGCTTGCTGGTATTGCTGGCGGCCTTCCCTCTGATGGCGCTGGCCGCGCAATCGCCGCACGAGGTGGTGCAGAGCACCACCAACGAGCTACTGGGCGACCTGAAGGCCAACAAGGAGCAGTACAAAGCCAACCCCAACGCGTTCTACGACGCGCTGAACCGCATCCTTGGGCCGGTGGTGGATGCCGAGGGCATTTCCAAAAGCATCATGACCGTCAAGTATTCGCGCAAGGCAACGCCCGAGCAGATGCAGCGTTTTCAGGAGAACTTCAAGCGCAGCCTGATGCAGTTCTATGGCAACGCACTGCTGGAGTACAACAACCAGGGCATCACCGTCGACCCGGCCAAGGCTGACGACGGCAAGCGCGCCAGTGTCGGTATGAAGGTGACCGGCAACAACGGTGCGGTGTACCCGGTGCAGTACACCCTGGAAAACCTCGGCGGTGAGTGGAAAGTGCGTAACGTGATCGTCAACGGCATCAATGTCGGCAAGTTGTTCCGCGATCAGTTCGCCGATGCCATGCAGCGCAATGGCAACGACCTGGACAAGACCATCGATGGCTGGGCTGGCGAAGTGGCCAAGGCCAAGCAGACCGCCGAAACCTCGCCAGACAAGGCTGTTAAATGAGCCAGGCCGCTGTAACCATGGCCGAGCCGGGCGTGCTGCGCCTGGCTGGCGAGCTGGATTACCGCAGCGGGCCGGCCCTGCGCAAGCAGGGCAAGTCGCTGATCGAGCGTTGCCGTGAGGCCCGGTTGGTGCTGGATTGCTCGGCGGTGGCGCGCTCGACCAGCGTCGGCCTGTCTCTGCTGCTGGCCTTCATTCGTGACGCGCAGGCAGCCGGCAAGGCCTTCGAGGTGCGTGGGATGCCCGAAGACATGCGCGAAATCGCCGGGGTTTATGACCTCGACGAGGTGCTGGCAAACTGATGCATTGGTGGTAAAGCGAGGCCCCTCGGTCGCGTGCCCTCTCGTTGGGCTTCGCAGGCGAGGGGCTTTTTTGTATGATGGCCGACCCGTGCGCATCGGGCGCCGATTGAGGTTGAGCATGCAGGCCGTAGAAGTTAAGAGCTTCCTTGAAGAAAAATTGCCCGGGTCCCGGGTCGAAGTTGAAGGCGAAGGCTGCAACTTCCAGTTGAACGTGATCAGCGACGAGTTGGCTGGCCTGAGCCCGGTCAAACGTCAGCAGGCGATCTACGCTCATCTGAATCCGTGGATCGCCAATGGCAGCATCCACGCGGTAACCATGAAATTTTTCAGCAGCGCAGCCTGGGCTGAGCGCACCTGAGCCAACGTGGCGGCGAGACTCCAATGGACAAACTGATTATTACTGGCGGCGCTCGTCTAGACGGCGAGATCCGCATTTCCGGCGCGAAGAACGCAGCCTTGCCGATCCTCGCGGCGACCCTGCTGGCCGATGGGCCTGTTACCGTCGGCAACCTGCCGCACCTGCACGACATCACCACCATGATCGAGCTGTTCGGGCGCATGGGCATCGAGCCTGTGATCGACGAAAAGCTGGCGGTGGAAATCGACCCCCGTACCATCAAGACCCTGGTAGCCCCCTACGAGCTGGTCAAGACCATGCGGGCCTCGATCCTGGTGCTCGGCCCAATGGTCGCTCGCTTCGGTGAGGCTGAAGTGGCACTGCCAGGTGGCTGCGCCATCGGCTCGCGTCCGGTCGACCTGCATATCCGTGGCCTGGAGGCCATGGGCGCCAACATCGAAGTCGAAGGCGGCTATATCAAGGCCAAGGCGCCTGAAGGCGGCCTGCGCGGCGCGCACTTCTTCTTCGACACCGTCAGCGTGACCGGTACCGAGAACATCATGATGGCCGCAGCCTTGGCCAAGGGCCGCAGCGTACTGCAGAACGCCGCGCGCGAGCCTGAAGTGGTGGACCTTGCCAACTTCATCAATGCCATGGGTGGCAAGGTTCAGGGCGCAGGTACCGATACCATCACCATCGATGGCGTCGAGCGCCTGCATTCGGCCAGCTACCGTGTCATGCCCGACCGTATCGAAACGGGCACCTACCTGGTGGCTGCGGCCGTGACCGGTGGCCGGGTCAAGGTCAAGGATACCGACCCGACCATCCTTGAAGCAGTGCTGGAAAAACTCAAAGAAGCGGGCGCCGACCTCACCACCGGTGATGACTGGATCGAGCTGGACATGCACGGTAAGCGGCCGAAAGCCGTCAACCTGCGCACTGCCCCGTATCCGGCGTTCCCAACCGACATGCAGGCGCAGTTCATCTCGCTCAATGCCATCGCCGAAGGCACGGGTGCCGTGATCGAGACGATCTTCGAAAACCGCTTCATGCACGTGTACGAAATGCACCGCATGGGCGCGCAGATTCAGGTCGAAGGCAACACCGCGATCGTCACCGGTGTACCGGCCCTCAAAGGAGCCCCGGTGATGGCCACCGACTTGCGCGCCTCTGCGAGCCTGGTGCTGTCGGCACTGGTCGCCGAAGGCGATACGCTGATCGACCGTATCTACCACATCGACCGTGGGTACGAGTGCATCGAAGAAAAACTGCAGATGCTCGGCGCGAAAATCCGCCGTGTACCGGGCTAGTTGCCCGCTGGCACAGGGATGTGCCATTCGAATTGAATGCGGTCGGGCGAGCGTCGCCCGGCCGGCAGTAGCCGCTTAAGGACCGACGTTCCAATGTTGACCATCGCGCTTTCCAAAGGCCGTATCCTCGACGATACCCTGCCATTGCTGGCCGAGGCCGGTATCGTGCCGACCGAGAACCCGGACAAGAGCCGCAAGCTGATCATCCCCACCACTCAGGATGACGTGCGCCTGCTGATCGTACGTGCTACCGATGTGCCGACCTACGTCGAGCATGGCGCTGCCGATCTCGGTGTGGCTGGCAAAGACGTGCTGATGGAGTACGGCGGCCAAGGCCTGTACGAGCCGCTGGACCTGCAGATTGCCCGCTGCAAGCTCATGACCGCCGGTGCGGTCGGTGCGCCCGAACCCAAGGGGCGCCTGCGCGTTGCTACCAAGTTCGTCAACGTAGCCAAGCGTTACTACGCCGAGCAAGGTCGCCAGGTCGATATCATCAAGCTGTACGGCTCAATGGAGCTGGCACCGCTGATCAACCTGGCCGACAAGATCATCGACGTGGTAGATACCGGCAATACCTTGCGTGCCAATGGCCTGGAGCCCCAGGAACTGATCGCCACCATCAGTTCGCGCCTGGTGGTGAACAAGGCATCGATGAAGATGCAGCACGCCCGCATCCAGAGCCTGATCGACACGCTGCGCCAAGCGGTCGAATCGCGACACCGCGGCTAAGTTCTGCGCGCGGCCTTAGCTGCCGCGCCCGTCTATCCGCGTCATAGCCATTTTTCTCGGGTGCCCGCGCGGATGGACTGGTAGCCTAGGGCGCCTGAGCATTCGCTAATAATCGAGGCCCTCGCCATGACCGTGTCCACTGCAATTGCCCGTCTCAACGCTGCTGACCCGGATTTCGCCCGACATCTGGATCATCTGCTGAGCTGGGAAAGTGTGTCCGATGACGCGGTCAACCAGCGCGTGCTCGACATCATCAAGGCCGTGCGTGAGCGTGGTGACGCCGCGCTGGTGGAGTTCACCCAGCGTTTCGACGGTGTTGACGCCAATTCCATCGATGATCTGATCCTGGGCCGTGAGCGCCTGGAACTGGCCCTGACCCGCATCACTGACGCTCAGCGCGAAGCGCTGGAAAAAGCCGCTACTCGCG
>NZ_JAFGYW010000138.1:0-549 GCF_017491595.1 Pseudomonas sp. 51_B | reverse complement strand
CACATAATCAGCGAGGGAGGGATGCCATGACGACGCTTGCAAACCGTACAGCTGAAGCGCTTGAGCGCGAGTCGGTAATCCGTTCAGGGGAGAGATCCCAGCGTCTTTCAGCGATCAACGATCGTTATGATCGCCTTGTGAAATCTGGGGCAGTTCAGCCTGAACGCTACAATATTGCTCCAATCAACCCGTCCTCGATGACTCTCCCGCCAAACTCCTTGTGAGCTTACGTTGACCTCAAAGCCCTGCTACTGACAGGGCTTTTTTGTCTTTAATCAATCAACTTTGAAGCAGACCGTCTTTGTCGTATCGACTCAAACCGCCATTTCTGGCTGGCCAATACCGTTCGTCGGTTTCACCGCGCATGAATTTACCCTAGCCATCAAAAGCGACCTTTAGGGAAAGGTGCCACTGGCTTGACCGGGGACAACTATTTGCTGGATAGTGTCAACACGCTCGTCCCGTGACGACAAACTGGCAACTCCTATACCTTCCCCAATCTATGGAAGGTGACGGTCGAGGACCTACCCTTTGGGGCAACCCAAAGGG
>NZ_JAFGYW010000137.1:0-550 GCF_017491595.1 Pseudomonas sp. 51_B | reverse complement strand
GTGCCGATACCATGATCGGTGGCGACGGCGTCGATACTTACTATGTCGACAATGTCGGCGACCAGGTCATCGAAACCGACGCCTCGCTGACCGCGCTTGACCGGGTGTTCTCTTCCATCGACTACACCCTCGGCGCCAACGTCGAGAACCTGATCCTGACCGGCACAGCCAACCTCAACGGCACCGGCAACTCGGTCAACAACCGCATGACCGGCAACGACGGCAACAACGTCCTTGACGGCGGTCTGGGTGCCGACACCCTGATCGGCGGTCTGGGCAATGACACTTACATCGTCGACAACCTCGGCGATACCGTGACCGAAACCAGCACCCTGATCAGCGAAATCGACACCGTGCGCTCTTCGGTGGATTTTACGCTGGGCGCCAACCTGGAAAACCTGCTGCTGACTGGCAGCGCGATCAATGGCACCGGCAACAGCCTGAACAACGTGCTTACGGGTAATAGCGCAAACAACACCCTTAATGGCGGAGCCGGTGACGACACCCTTGATGGCGGCCTCGGTGCCGACACCATGATCGGTGGCGACGG
>NZ_JAFGYW010000136.1:0-550 GCF_017491595.1 Pseudomonas sp. 51_B | reverse complement strand
AGATACGCGAGCACGTTGCGCAGATGCTGCTGCGCAAGCGCGGTGCCGGTCGCGCCCGGCGATGTGCCGAGCACGGCGGCCGGCTTGCCCGACCACGAATTGCTCCCCCACGGGCGCGATCCCCAATCGAGCGCGTTCTTCAGCACGCCGGGCATCGCACGGTTGTACTCCGGCGTGACGAACAGCAAGCCCTGCGCGGCTTCGATCGTCTGCTTGAAATGTTTGGCCACGTCGGGAAAGTCGGCGTCGGAATCCTGGCTGTACAGCGGCAGCGAGCCGATATCGACCGGTTCGAACGACAAGTCGGCCGGCGAGAGCAAAGCCACGGCGTTTGCAAGCGCGCGATTGAACGACTCGCGCCGTAGACTGCCGACAATGACTGCAATGCGATAAGTCATCTGGATCTCCTTCCGTTCAGTAGGTAATCGACTGGTTTTGTTTCCGATTCTGCATCAACCGGCCCTTTTATGTGCAAGCCAGCTTGAATCCCGGTGCATCGGGGCTTCGAACCAGATTTCCACACAGTTGTCCACAGAAACTGTGGATAACT
>NZ_JAFGYW010000135.1:0-550 GCF_017491595.1 Pseudomonas sp. 51_B | reverse complement strand
ATGTAAGCGAGGATCTTGCCCGAGTAGTAATTGTTGTGCGCCACCGCATGCGGCCGTGGACCCACCAGCGCCATATGCCCCTGCAACACGTTGAACAGTTGCGGCAACTCGTCCAGCGAAGTGCGGCGAATAAAACGGCCTACTGCGGTAATGCGCGAGTCATTGCGGCTGGCCTGTTTGACTTCGCGGTCATCGTGGACACGCATCGAGCGGAATTTCCAGACCTTGATCACCTTGCCGTTCCAGCCATGGCGGTCCTGCTTGAAAAATACCGGGCCGGGAGAGTTGATTTTCACCGCCAGAGCGATGATCAACAGCAGCGGACTGAGCGCGATGATCGCCAGGAATGCCACGGTTTTCTCAACCAGACTCTTGCTCAGGGCAGCGGTGGGGCGGCTGGTCAGCGGGCTTTCGTTCAGGTAAATCGCCGGCAGGCCGTCCACGACTTTCACCGAATGATTGAGCAGGGTCAGGCTGTTCAAGTCCGGCACCCACACCACATCGACGTCGGCCCCGAGCAAATCGACATACATCGCTTCGATCTTCGCGG
>NZ_JAFGYW010000134.1:0-551 GCF_017491595.1 Pseudomonas sp. 51_B | reverse complement strand
TAAACCGGAGTCAGGGTTTCGTCCATTGTCGGTGGTTCATCACCGGTGATCGCGCGGTATTCCGGATGATAGATTTCCAGGCCTGCGGCGCCGGGCCGGGCTTCACCGTAGCAGCGAACCCGCGTGCCACGCTTGAGACCTTCTTTCTGCGCATTGCTGAAATGGTAGAAGCGCAGGCTCAGGCCGCCGGTACCGTCCTGCAAGCGCACGACCAGGCTGCGCCGGCGGCCCATGACCACGTCGGCGCCGCTGACGGTGCCTTCGACAACGGCGTCCTGTCCCGGTCGCAGCGCACCGATCGGCACCACGCGGGTGCGATCCTGATAGCGCAGCGGCAGGTGAAACAGCACGTCCTGCAGATTCTCCAGACCGACCTTTGCCAGTTTCTCGGCCATGGCCTCGCCGACACCCTTGAGTGCCGTCACCGACACTTGCGACAGCTCCGTCATGACGCTCGCTTAACCGGCCGTAACCGGCGCGGCAGGCTTGGCCACCGAACACAGGCGAATGGAGTCGGCGAGGATCTCGATGGCTTTCGGCCGTGGGAAGCT
>NZ_JAFGYW010000133.1:0-553 GCF_017491595.1 Pseudomonas sp. 51_B | reverse complement strand
ATCGAACGATTGATTGCCGTGGACAGTCCACACTTTGAACCCCAACTTCTGGAGAGCGTTCCAGCCGCACCGGCGACGGCAGGCCCAAGGCCCCGACCAGACGATGGCCGAAGGATGAGTTGGCCAAGTCGATATAGCGGTCAGACATGGAACGCTCTCCAGAAGTTGGGGTTCAAAGTGTGGGCTGTCCACGGCAATCAATCGTTCGATCGGCGCAATAAGGCCTACGCTTGAACACTCAGGTTTAGCAGGTCTTGCAGATAAATGCGGTTCATGTGGGAGCGAGCCTGCTCGCGAAGGCGCCGTATCAGACGTTGAAGTGGCTGAATGTGCCGGCCTCTTCGCGAGCAGGCTCGCTCCCACAGCTGACCACATTCCAATGTGGGAGCGGGCTTGCTCGCGAATGCACCAACTCGGTTTCGGAGGTAGTGACGCAATAAGCAGCGTCACCAAAACCTCCGCTTCCCGCTGTTCCTCGCGTAACCCAAGCCACCCGCTCATTGCATCGCCTCCACATCAAACTCCAGCGGCTTGGCGGACTTCAAACCAATCC
>NZ_JAFGYW010000132.1:0-555 GCF_017491595.1 Pseudomonas sp. 51_B | reverse complement strand
CTGATCGACATGCTGCACCAGCACGATCGCGGCGGGAAAATCCTTCGGCAGGCCTTTGAGCAACACTTCCAGCGCCGCCGGCCCACCGGCAGACGAACCGATCGCCACCAGCCGCTGACGTGACGGCGAACTGCGCGGCGAACTCGGCGCCGGGCGCGCACGTGGCGCCTTGTCGCCGATCAGCCAGCCGATGTTGAGGATCTTGCGCAACAACGGCGCCGCCGCTTCCTGGGCATTGCCGGCGCCAATGGCCGGCGTGTCGACCACGTCCAGCGCGCCGTGGCCCATGGCCTCGAACACGCGGTGCACGTTCTGTTGACGATCTACGGTAACGATGACAATCGCGCACGGCGTCTCGGCCATGATCCGCCGCGTGGCTTCGACGCCGTCCATGATCGGCATGATCAGGTCCATCAGAATCAGATCCGGGGTGTATTCGGCGCAGCGTTGCACCGCCTCGGCGCCGTTGCTGGCGACCCAGATCACCTGATGCGCCGGCTCGAAGGCCAACGCTCGGCGCAGAGCCTCCACCGCCAGGGGCATGTCGTTGACGAT
>NZ_JAFGYW010000131.1:0-556 GCF_017491595.1 Pseudomonas sp. 51_B | reverse complement strand
ACTCTTTGCCTACCCCCCAATAACGGCTAGCTGTCCAACCAATAATCGTCTCGAGCAATACGCCCAAACTTGTAGTCTTCATGCTGCGGGGCTTCGCCAAACAAATGATGTATGCGTCGCTCCTGTCGCAAATACGCCAAGGTCATGAAGAAGCAGGTTTCACACATCCGTACGCGATAACGCTCACCGTCATGTCGCGCGCCGTATCCCCAGTGCGCTTGCAGCACACCGAACTGTTCGCCGTACCCAGGCACTCGCATGGAGGTACCACAGACGTCGCAAGGCACATCGGGGTGTCGGTTGTCTGGTACGTCCATGCCCGCCAATATCTGACTACGCATCAAAAAATCTTCAACACAGTAGTGAGCTCGGCGCTTTTGCGAGCCCCTGGGCCAGCAAGCACATATCGCGTATTGCGCGTTCTGAAAATGCACCCATCGGCAAACTCAATCAGTTGTGTTGTACGCACCCAGTCACCCTCTTGGAAACGGTTGGCACTGTCGTACAACACGCGCCCGGCATACACCATCGCGGGCTGTTGCCCGGACGCCTGTAA
>NZ_JAFGYW010000130.1:0-556 GCF_017491595.1 Pseudomonas sp. 51_B | reverse complement strand
CCCCTGCTCCTGCAGCGCATACGCTCGGATCTTGTTGCTCAGGCCGATCCCGCGGCCTTCGTGGCCGCGCAGATACAGCAATACGCCGCGCCCTTCGGCCGCGATGTAGCGCAGCGAGAGATCGAGCTGCTCGCCGCAATCGCATCGATACGAGCCGAACACGTCGCCCGTCAGGCACTCGGAATGAAGTCGCGTCAGCACCGACGGCTGCTCGGCGACGTCGCCCATCACGAGCGCGAGGTGCTCGGCATCGCCGCCCGCCACGCGAAACGCATACGACGTGAACGTGCCGTAGCGGGTAGGAAGCGTCGCGGTGGCGACGAGCGTCACGCACTCGGGCGCGGCGCCGTCGTCCGGCTGCGGCGAGTCAGGATGCGAAGACTTCATGGAATGCATCAAACGAAAGGATTAAGGTATGTTCTGGATGGCGAGTGCACGGAGTTTACCGCTAATCTGCGCACTGGACGCACCCGCCCGCGGACGCCGATCTATACTGGATTCTTCATCCGACGCGGCGGCTGCGCGCCGCCTTCCGTGAATCGCCCAGCCAAGGGAG
>NZ_JAFGYW010000129.1:0-558 GCF_017491595.1 Pseudomonas sp. 51_B | reverse complement strand
GGCGATGCGACGTAGCAGCGCGGGCAGGCCGGGTGGCGCTACCAGACCGCTCAGCGCGTTGTCAGTCCTGGCGGCCAGGACCGAGAGGCATTTGTTGAGCAACACGTTGGGCGTGAGATCGCTGTGCAGAACCGCCGAATTCAGCGATGCAGTGGTGCGCGACGCTGCTTTGGAGAGCATTGCGACCACCGCATGATTGACGTTGACGGTGACACTGGAGAAATCGAAAGCGCCGGATGGTTTTGCCCGCCCTGACGCCGAGACGAAGTAGCCGACGCGCGGCACCGTCGTCACGTAGGCCTCGGCCTCGAGGTCGGCCAGCGCCCGCTGCACCGTGGTGATGCTGGTCTCGAACATCCGCGCCAGAACGCGGATTGACGGCAGTTTCGCTTCGGCCGCCAGGTCACCGCTGTCGATCTGGCGAATAATCCAGTCCTTGACTATCCGCCAGCGCTTGTCCGGCAAATCAAACCTGTCCATAAGTTCTCTGTGATGATTCGAAACAATTCACAGAAAGTAGAGCAAAACGATCCCCGTTGCAGCAACTATGACGATGTT
>NZ_JAFGYW010000012.1:0-132372 GCF_017491595.1 Pseudomonas sp. 51_B | reverse complement strand
ACTCAGTAGTGAAACGATGCATCGCCGATGGTAGTGTGGGGTTTCCCCATGTGAGAGTAGGTCATCGTCAAGATTCATTTCGCAAAACCCCTATCTGCGCATGCAGGTAGGGGTTTTGTCTTTTCTGCTTTCACGACAGGGGTGAGCCGTCTCCCACTTTTGCAGCTGGGAACACTAGAATAGTACCGACGTACCTATTCAGAATCCCCAGATGCCCGACCCCGACAAGACTCAACCTCTGCAGCAGCTGCCACTGGCCGAGCTGATTGCCTGCCATGAGTGCGACCTGCTCATGCGCAAGCCAGTGCTACAGCATGACGAAAAAGCCCAATGCCCGCGCTGTGGCTACGAGCTCTATGCCCATCGCCGCAATGTGGTCAACCGCAGCCTGGCCCTGGTGCTGACGGCGTTGCTGCTGTTCATACCCGCCAACTTCCTGCCCATCATGCAGCTGCACCTGCTTGGCCAGACCTCCGACGACACTGTATGGAGTGGCGTGCTCGGCCTTTACAACTCGCAGATGCGGGGCGTGGCGGTGGTGGTATTCCTATGCAGCATGGCCGTACCTTTGCTTAAGCTGCTCTGTCAGCTGGCTGTACTGCTGAGCATTCGCCTGGATATCGGGCGCAGTTATGGACTGCTGTGCTACCGCATTTATCACCACCTGCGCGACTGGGGCATGCTCGAGGTGTATTTCATGGGGGTGCTGGTGGCCATCGTCAAGCTTGTGGACTTGGCGGAGTTGACCGTTGGCCTGGGCCTGTTCTGTTTCATCAGTCTATTGCTGGTTCAGGTCTGGCTCGAAGTGGTGATGTCGCCACACCAGATCTGGAGCGCTTTGTCGGGGGAGGATCTGCATGCGGGCGATTGATGCAGGCATAGTGGTCTGTAATGAATGTCACGAACTGAATCGCCAGGAAGTCGAAGGCGATTCACAAGCCTGCACGCGGTGTGGGGCGATCGTGCACCCGCGGCGCCCCAATAGCATCATCCGCACTTGGGCGCTGCTGATCACTGCTTCGATTCTTTATATCCCCGCTAACCTGTTGCCGATCATGACGGTCAGCACCTTCGGGCAGGGTAGCGGCGACACCATCATGTCTGGCGTCATTACTTTGCTCAAGCACGGCATGTTGCCTATCGCCGCAGTGGTGTTCATCGCCAGCATTCTGGTCCCGACCTTCAAGCTGATAGGGATCGCGCTTTTACTGTACTCCGTTCAGCGGCGCCAGCCGCTGTCGGCGCGGCAACGGATCCTGATGTACCGTTTCATCGAATTCATAGGGCGCTGGTCCATGCTGGACATTTTCGTCATTGCCATTCTGGTGGCAGTGGTGAATTTCGGCCGCATTGCCAGTGTCGAAGCCAATTTAGGCGCTGTCGCCTTCGCCACTGTGGTGATCCTCACGATGCTCGCTGCTTTAACTTTCGATCCCCGGCTGATCTGGGATAACACGGAGTCGGATGACGACCATGAGTGACATGCCAATGGCCAAAACCCGTCCTGCCTCCAACTGGTCTGCCATCTGGATCCTGCCATTGATCGCGCTGATGATCGGGGGCTGGCTGGCATGGCAGGCCTATCGCGACTCGGGCGTGGAGATCCAAGTCCGTTTCGAAACCGGCGAGGGGATTGTCGCCAACAAGACCGAGGTGATCTTCAAAGGGATGCCGGTCGGCAAGGTGACCAAACTTGTGCTCGATGCCCAAGGCGAGAAGCAGGGAGTGATTGCCACCATCGAAATGAACAAGGCTGCCGAACTGCATTTGAACAAGGGCACCCGGTTCTGGTTGGTCAAGCCTAGTGTCAGCCTGGCCGGTATCTCAGGCCTTGAGACGCTGGTGTCGGGCAACTACATCGCCGTCAGCCCTGGGGACGGTGAGCCGACCCGGCGGTTTACGGCACTGAAAGTTGCACCACCGCTATCGGACAGTGAGCCAGGCTTGCACCTGACGCTCAAGGCCGAGCGGCTGGGGTCGCTCAACCGAGACAGCCCGATATTCTACAAACAGATCCAAGTTGGTAAGGTAAAAAGCTATCGTCTGTCTGACGACCAAAGCACGGTCGAGGTGAAGGTATTCATCGAGCCAGCCTACGCAAACCTGGTGCGAAAGCACACGCGATTCTGGAATGCCAGCGGCATTAGTATTGATGCGGATCTCTCTGGGGTGAAGGTTCGCAGCGAGTCACTGTCGAGCATCGTGGCAGGTGGCATTGCTTTTGCCACGCCGGAATACCGTAAAGACAGCCCACCCACCGATCCAAGCTTGCCGTTTCGCTTATATGAAGACTTCGATGCGGCCCAGGCCGGTATTCGCGTCAAGGTCAAACTCAGTGATTACGAGGGCCTGCAGGCTGGACGCACGCCAGTGATGTACAAGGGTATCCAGGTCGGTTCGTTGAAGACCCTGAAAATGGAGGACAACCTGGCCAGTGCTACTGCCGAGCTGACACTGGACCCATTGACCGAAGATTACCTGGTCGAAGGTACTCAGTTCTGGGTGGTCAAGCCGTCGATTTCCCTGGCGGGCATCACTGGCCTCGAAGCGCTGGTCAAAGGTAATTACATCGCAATCCGCCCTGGTGAGAAAGGCGCCAAGCCGCAGCGCGAGTTCGAGGCCCGCCCCAAAGCACCACCGCTGGACCTCAAGGCCCCTGGCCTGCATTTGGTGCTGTTCGCCGATACCCTGGGTTCGTTGGAAGTCGGCAGCCCGGTGATGTATCGCCAGGTCAAGGTAGGTAGCGTGCAGAGCTACCAATTTGCCCGCAACAGCAAGCGCATTCTGATTGGTGTGCATATCGAGAAAGAATACGAAAACCTGGTCAACGGCTCTTCGCGGTTCTGGAATGTCAGCGGCATCACCCTGACCGGCGGGCTGTCCGGTATCAAGATCAAGAGTGAATCGTTGCAGACCCTGATGGCCGGCGGGATCGCTTTCGATACGCCAACCCCCAATGTGGCGCTCAAGCGCCGTATACCGCGCTTCCGCTTGTTGGAGAGCCAAGAAGCCGTGAACCGGACCGGGACCCTGGTAACCATCAGAGTGGATCGCGCTGATGGCCTCAAGGCGGGTACGCCCATTCGCTTTCGTGGCCTTGATGTGGGCAGTGTGGAAAGCGTGGATTTGACCAAGGACTTGCAGGCGGTAGTACTGCGAGCGCGGATCACCGAGGCGGCTGAGCGCATCGCGCGCGAAGGTACGCAGTTCTGGGTGGTGAAGCCGGCGTTGGGGCTGGTGCGTACCGAGAACCTCGATACCCTGATTGGCGGCCAGTACCTTGAGGTGCAGCCGGCGGTCAAAGACAGGGGGCCGCAGCGTGACTTCATTGCGCTGGCCCAAGCCCCTGAAGTGTCTGGCGCGCCAGTGGGCCTGCCGCTGACGCTCAGTGCGCCGCGACGTGGTTCGATCAAGCCGGGTGTGCCGGTTACCTATCGCGAGGTGGCGGTGGGTAAAGTCACGGGGTTCGAGTTGGGCCAGACCGCAGATCGCGTGTTGATCCATATCCTGATCGAGCCGCGCTACGCCGCCCTGGTGCGCGGTGGCAGCCGGTTCTGGAACAGCAGTGGTTTCGGCTTTGACTGGGGGCTGTTCAAGGGCGCGACGGTGCGCACCGAGTCGCTTGAAACACTGATCGACGGCGGGATTGCCTTCGCTACTCCGGAGGGCGATCAGATGGGCAACCCAGCTCGGCCGCAACAGACCTTCGCCTTGTTCGACAAGCCTGAAGATGCCTGGCTGCAGTGGGCGCCGAAGATCTCGATCGGCAAGTGATGAGCAAAACCATCGCTGGTCGGTAGGCCAATGACAGTTGGCTCCCACTGGGGGGTGCTTACCTAGCAGTATGCGCAGCCCACGTGGGGGCGGGCTCACCCGCGAACACCGGCAAAGCCGGTTCCCTATACTGCGTTGCATGTTTCGCGGCTAAAGCCTCACCGGGGATCGCGCCATCTCGATGCATGCTTGAATCCCAGGCATAAAAAAACCGGCCCTAGGGCCGGTTTTTTCGACAAGAACGTCGCTTAGGCAGCTGCAGCTTCTTTCAGTGCCTTGATGTGGCCATTCAGACGGCCTTTGTGGCGAGCAGCTTTGTTCTTGTGGATGATGCCTTTATCGGCCATACGGTCGATTACAGGTACAGCCAGAACGTAAGCGGCTTGCGCTTTTTCGGCGTCTTTTGCGTCGATGGCTTTGACTACATTCTTGATGTAGGTGCGGACCATGGAACGCAGGCTGGCGTTGTGGCTGCGACGCTTCTCAGCCTGTTTTGCACGTTTCTTGGCGGAAGGTGTGTTGGCCACCGTCGAGCTCCTCGAAAGACTTTAGGTAAATAGCAAACAAAATAGGCCGCGAATCATGCCGATGAGTCGACCGGATGTCAAGGCCACTTGCAGGGTTCCGCCGAGTGGTGCAGTAACGGGCAGGAAATGTTCCTTTCTGCCGTGCTACCTGTAAACTCGGGAATTTTTGGCTCCCCTGCGAAGGCGCGGGAGTATCGCACATTCGGACGCTGTCTGGCAGCGCCCTCTGTCCCTGGCGTGAATCTTTTCGATGAATCTGCTCAAATCCCTGGCTGCAGTCAGCTCCATCACCATGGTTTCGCGGGTGCTGGGCTTTGTGCGCGACACCATTCTGGCCCGCGTCTTCGGTGCCGGTATCGCCACCGACGCCTTCTTCATCGCTTTCAAGCTGCCCAACCTGCTACGGCGGATCTTCGCCGAAGGGGCGTTTTCCCAGGCATTCGTGCCGATCCTGGCCGAATACAAGACCCAGCAAGGCGAGGAGGCGACGCGCACTTTCATTGCCTACGTCAGCGGCCTGCTGACCCTTGTGCTGGCCTTGGTCACGGCCATCGGCATCGTCGCAGCGCCCTGGGTGGTCTGGGCCACAGCCCCAGGCTTTGTCGACAGCGCCGAAAAATACACACTGACCACCGACCTGCTTCGGGTAACCTTCCCTTATATATTGCTGATTTCGCTGTCGTCCCTGGCCGGGGCAATCCTCAACACCTGGAACCGGTTCAGCGTCCCTGCGTTCACCCCAACCCTGCTCAACGTGGCGATGATCATCTTCGCCCTGCTGCTCACCCCCTACTTCAACCCTCCGATCATGGCCTTGGCCTGGGGGGTGCTGGCCGGTGGCCTTGCGCAGTTGCTGTATCAACTGCCCGCGCTGAAGAAGATCGGCATGCTGGTCCTACCACGGCTGAACCTGCGCGATGCCGGGGTATGGCGTGTGCTCAAGCAGATGCTGCCGGCGATCCTTGGGGTGTCGGTGAGCCAGATATCGCTGATCATCAACACCATCTTCGCCTCCTTTCTTGTGGCCGGCTCAGTGTCGTGGATGTATTACGCTGACCGCCTTATGGAGCTGCCATCCGGCGTACTGGGCGTTGCCCTTGGCACGATCTTGCTGCCGACACTGGCTAAAACCTATGCCAACAAGGACCGTGAGGAGTACTCGCGAATCATGGATTGGGGGCTGCGCCTGTGCTTTCTGTTGGTGCTGCCGTGTACCCTGGCCCTGGCGATCCTCGCCGAGCCGCTGACCGTGGCACTGTTTCAGTACGGCAAGTTCAGCGCTTTCGACGCCGCGATGACCCAGCGTGCGCTCATCGCCTACTCGGTCGGCCTACTGGCGATCATTCTGGTCAAGGTGCTGGCACCTGGCTTTTATGCGCAGCAGAATATCCGTACCCCGGTGAAGATTGCGATCTTCACCCTGGTCTGCACGCAACTGTTCAACCTGGCATTGATCGGCCCACTGCAGCACGCCGGCCTTGCCCTGGCCATCAGCCTGGGCGCCTGCCTGAACGCAGGTCTGCTGTTCTGGAAGCTGCGCAGCCAGCAGCTATTTCAGCCGCAACCTGGCTGGGCCATCTACCTGCTCAAGCTGGTGCTGGCCGTTACGCTGATGGCAGCGGTGCTGCTGTTGGGCATGCACTACCTGCCAGCCTGGGAGCAAGGCAACATGCTGGAACGGTTCCTGCGCCTGGGTGCATTGATCGCGGCGGGGGTGGTGACCTATTTCGGTTGCCTGTACGTGTGTGGTTTCCGGCCCCGGCATTTCGCCCGCAAGGCCCTGCATTGAGGTAAAAGCGGGTCAGGCGTCGGTTTTTCGTATTCCATGTCACCCCTGGGCGCTGCTGCCTGTCACCGGCGCCCGGGTGTGGTTATAATCGGCCACTTTATGAGCAAGAAGCGCGTTATGCAGCTGGTTCGAGGTCTTCACAACCTGCGCCCCGAGCACCGGGGCTGTGTCGCCACCATTGGCAACTTCGACGGGGTTCACCGTGGCCACCAGGCTATCCTGGCGCGCCTGCGCGAGCGTGGCCAGGAACTGGGCCTGCCGACCTGCGTGGTGATCTTCGAGCCGCAGCCGCGCGAATACTTCGCCCCCGATACCGCGCCGGCCAGGCTGGCCCGCCTGCGCGACAAGGTCGAGCTGCTGGCTGGCGAAGGCGTCGACCGGGTGCTGTGCCTTGCATTCAACCAGCGCCTGAGCCAGCTCAGCGCGCAGGCGTTCGTCCAGGCGATCCTGGTCGATGGCCTGGGGGTACGCCACCTTGAGGTAGGTGACGATTTTCGCTTCGGTTGCGACCGCGCTGGCGATTTTGCCTTCCTGGTCGCGGCCGGCAAGCAGTACGGTTTTACCGTCGAAGCCGCCGACACGGTGATTCAGGACGGCTTGCGGGTCAGCAGCACTGAAGTGCGCAAGGCGCTGGCCGAAGGCGACTTCGAGCTGGCCGAGCACCTGCTGGGCCGCCCGTACCGTATCACTGGCCGCGTAATGCATGGCCAGAAGCTGGCCCGCCAGCTCGGCACACCGACCGCCAACATCCAGCTCAAGCGCCGCCGCGTGCCGCTGTCCGGGGTTTACCTGGCCAGCATCGAGATCGATGGCAAGGCCTGGCCGGGTGTGGGCAACATTGGTGTGCGCCCGACGGTGGCCGGTGACGGCCGCCCGCACCTCGAGATTCATCTACTGGATTATGCCGGCGATCTGTATGGCCGGCGCCTGACGGTGGAATTCCACCACAAGCTGCGTGAAGAGCAGCGATTCGCCTCCCTGGAGGCGCTGAAGTCGGCGATCGATGCGGATATCGCCGCCGCACGTGCACATTGGCACGCTCAACCGCTAACGAAGAGCCTGAAATGACCGACTACAAAGCCACGCTAAACCTTCCGGACACCGCCTTCCCCATGAAGGCCGGCCTGCCTCAGCGCGAACCGCAGATCCTGCAGCGCTGGGACAGCATTGGCCTGTACCAGAAGCTGCGCGAAATTGGCAAGGATCGTCCGAAATTCGTCCTGCACGACGGCCCGCCCTATGCCAACGGCAAGATTCACATCGGTCATGCGCTGAACAAGATCCTCAAGGACATGATCGTCCGTTCCAAGACGCTGTCCGGCTTCGACGCGCCCTACGTCCCTGGGTGGGACTGCCACGGCCTGCCGATCGAACACAAGGTCGAAGTCACCCACGGCAAGCACCTGACCGCAGACCGCACCCGTGAGCTGTGCCGTGAGTATGCCGCCGAGCAGATCGAAGGGCAGAAGACCGAGTTCATCCGCCTAGGTGTGCTGGGTGACTGGGACAACCCGTACAAGACCATGAACTTCGCCAACGAGGCCGGTGAAATCCGCGCCCTGGCCGAAATGGTCAAGCAAGGCTTCGTGTTCAAAGGCCTCAAGCCTGTGAACTGGTGCTTCGATTGCGGTTCGGCCCTGGCCGAGGCCGAGGTCGAATACGCCGACAAGAAATCCCAGACCATCGACGTGGCCTTCCCGGCTGCCGATGAGGCCAAGCTGGCTGCCGCCTTCGGCCTGGCGTCGCTGGCCAAACCGGCTGCTATCGTGATTTGGACCACCACCCCGTGGACCATCCCGGCCAACCAGGCGCTGAACATCCACCCAGACTTCAAGTACGCCTTGGTTGATACCGGCGAGCGTCTGCTGGTGCTGGCCGAAGAGTTGGTAGAGTCTTGCCTCAAGCGCTACAACCTGGAAGGTTCGGTGATCGCCACCGCGCCAGGCTCGGCCTTGGAACTGGTCGATTTCCGCCACCCGTTCTACGACCGCCTGTCGCCTGTGTACCTGGCCGAGTACGTAGAACTGGGCGCAGGCACTGGCGTGGTGCACTCGGCCCCGGCCTACGGTGAAGACGACTTCGTCACCTGCAAGCGCTATGGCATGGTCAACGACGATATCCTGACCCCGGTGCAGAGCAACGGCGTATACGTCGAATCGCTGCCATTCTTTGGCGGCCAGTTCATCTGGAAGGCCAACCCGGCGATCGTCGACAAGCTCAGCGAAGTCGGCGCGCTGATGCATACCGAAACCATCAGCCACAGCTACATGCACTGCTGGCGCCACAAGACGCCGCTGATCTACCGCGCCACCGCGCAGTGGTTCGTCGGCATGGACAAGCAGCCGAGCACTGGCGAGCCGCTTCGCGAACGTGCACTCAAGGCCATCGAAGACACCAAATTCGTCCCGGCCTGGGGCCAGGCGCGCTTGCATTCGATGATCGCCAACCGCCCAGACTGGTGCATCTCGCGTCAACGCAACTGGGGCGTGCCGATCCCATTCTTCCTGCACAAGCAGACCGGCGAGCTGCACCCGCGCACCGTCGAGCTGATGGAGGCCGTGGCCAAGCGCGTCGAGCAAGAGGGCATCGAAGCCTGGTTCAAACTGGACGCCGCCCAATTGCTGGGTGACGAAGCGGCCCAGTACGACAAGATCTCCGACACCCTGGACGTCTGGTTCGACTCCGGCACCACCCACTGGCACGTGCTGCGTGGCTCCCACGACATCGGCCACGCCACCGGGCCACGTGCCGACCTGTACCTGGAAGGTTCCGACCAGCACCGCGGCTGGTTCCACTCGTCGTTGCTGACCGGTTGCGCAATCGACGGCCACGCGCCGTACCGCGAGCTGCTGACCCACGGCTTCACCGTGGACGAAAGCGGCCGCAAGATGTCCAAGTCGCTGGGCAACACCATCGAGCCAGAAAAGGTCAACAATACTTTGGGTGCGGATATCCTGCGCCTGTGGGTGGCCGCGACCGATTACTCCGGCGAGATGGCCGTGTCGGAGCAGATCCTGCAGCGTAGCGCCGATGCCTACCGCCGTATCCGCAACACTGCGCGCTTCCTGCTTTCCAACCTGAGTGGTTTCAACCCGGTAACCGACCTGCTGGCCCCGCAGGAGATGATCGCCCTGGACCGCTGGGCTGTGGACCGTACCCTGCTGCTGCAGCGCGAGCTGGAAGAGCACTACGGCGAATACCGCTTCTGGAACGTCTACTCGAAGATCCACAACTTCTGCGTGCAGGAGTTGGGCGGCTTCTACCTCGACATCATCAAGGACCGCCAGTACACCACTGGCGCAAACAGTGTCGCGCGCCGTTCCTGCCAAACCGCGCTGTACCACATCAGCGAGGCACTGGTGCGCTGGATCGCACCGATCCTGGCGTTCACTGCCGACGAAATCTGGCAGTACCTGCCGGGTGAGCGCAACGAGTCGGTGATGCTCAACGGCTGGTATCAGGGCCTGGCCGAGCTCCCAGAAGGCACCGAGCTGGACCGCGCCTACTGGGACCGCGTCATGGCCGTGAAGGCTGCGGTCAACAAGGAGCTGGAAAACCAGCGTACCGCCAAGGTCATCGGTGGCAACCTGCAGGCCGAAGTCACCTTGTTCGCTGAGCAAAGCCTGATGGCCGACCTGAACAAGCTGGGCGACGAGCTTCGCTTCGTACTGATTACCTCCGCCGCCAGCGTGGTGCCGTTCGCCCAGGCGCCGGCCGAGGCCGTGGCTACCGAAGTGGAGGGCCTGAAGCTGCAGGTGGTCAAGTCAGGCCACGCCAAGTGCGGCCGTTGCTGGCACTTCCGCGCCGACGTCGGCAGCCACCCGGAGCACCCGGAAATCTGTGGCCGTTGCGTGGACAACCTGACCGGCCAAGGCGAGGTGCGCCACTATGCCTAACCCTGCAGCGGGGCGTTTCGGGCGCCTTGCATGGCTGTGGCTGAGCTTGCTGGTGCTGGTCCTCGACCAGGCCACCAAGCTGTATTTCGACAACGCCCTGACCATGTACCAGCAGATCGTCGTCATCCCTGACTACTTCAGCTGGACACTGGCCTACAACACCGGTGCTGCCTTCAGTTTCCTGGCTGATGGCGCCGGTTGGCAGCGCTGGCTGTTCGCCCTGATTGCGGTGGTGGTCAGTGCGGTGTTGGTGGTCTGGCTCAAGCGCCTTGGGCGCGGTGAAACCTGGCTGGCGGTGGCGCTGGCGCTGGTGCTCGGCGGTGCGCTGGGCAACCTTTACGACCGCATCGTGCTTGGCCATGTGGTCGACTTCATCCTGGTGCATTGGCAAAACCGTCATTACTTCCCGGCCTTCAACCTGGCCGACAGCGCCATCACCGTTGGTGCGGTGATGCTGGCGCTGGATATGTTCAAGAGCAAGAAGTCCGAGGAACCAGTCCATGACTGACACCCGTATCGGCCAGAACACCGAAGTCACTCTGCACTTCGCGCTGCACCTGGAAAACGGCGATACCGTCGACAGCACCTTCGACAAGGCTCCGGCTACGTTCAAGGTCGGCGACGGCAATCTGCTGCCAGGCTTCGAAAATGCGTTGTTCGGTTTCAAGGCAGGTGACAAGCGCACCGTTGCGGTGGCGCCGGAGAACGCTTTCGGTCAGCCCAACCCACAGAACGTGCAGGTCATGCCACGCTCCAACTTCGAAAACATGGAGCTGTCCGAAGGGCTGCTGATCATCTTCAACGATGCCGCCAACACCGAGCTGCCGGGTGTGGTCAAAGCCTTCGACGACGACCAGGTGACCATCGATTTCAATCACCCACTGGCTGGCAAGACCCTGACCTTCGAGGTGGAGATCCTCGAGGTCAAGGCCCTGTAGGCCTGGAGCCGATCATGCAAATCAAACTCGCCAACCCGCGCGGCTTCTGCGCGGGGGTCGACCGGGCGATCGAGATCGTCAACCGTGCGCTGGAAGTCTTCGGCCCGCCGATCTATGTGCGTCACGAGGTGGTGCACAACAAGTTCGTGGTGGAAGACCTGCGCAATCGCGGCGCTATCTTCGTCGAAGAGCTGGACCAGGTGCCGGATGATGTCATCGTCATCTTCAGTGCTCACGGTGTTTCCCAAGCTGTGCGCCAGGAAGCTGCCAGTCGTGGCCTGAAGGTATTCGACGCGACCTGCCCACTGGTCACCAAGGTGCATATCGAAGTGGCCAAGTACAGCCGTGACGGCCGTGAGTGCATCCTTATCGGCCACGAAGGGCACCCGGAGGTCGAAGGCACCATGGGGCAGTATGACCCGAGCAATGGGGGCGCCATCTACCTCGTCGAAGACGAAGACGATGTTGCCCAGTTGCAGGTCAACGACCCAGATCACCTGGCTTTCGTGACCCAGACCACGCTGTCGATGGACGACACCAGCCGTGTCATCGATGCCCTGCGCGCACGCTTCCCCAACATTGGCGGCCCGCGCAAGGACGACATCTGCTACGCCACGCAAAACCGCCAGGATGCGGTCAAGCAACTGGCCGGCGAATGCGATGTAGTACTGGTGGTCGGAAGCCCTAACAGCTCGAACTCCAATCGCCTGCGCGAGCTGGCTGAGCGCATGGGCATCCCGGCCTACCTGATCGACGGTGCCGAAGACCTGCAGCGCAACTGGTTCGACCAGGCAGCGCGCATCGGCATCACTGCCGGCGCTTCGGCCCCTGAAGTGCTGGTGCGTGGCGTGATCGACCAGCTCAAGGCCTGGGGCGCGACGGGCGCCGAAGAGCTTGATGGGCGGCCGGAGAACATCACCTTCTCCATGCCCAAAGAGCTGCGAGTTCGTTCGCTGATCTGAGTCAGGTGCCTGCGCACGGTGAGCCTGCCGTCTCACCTGTGCGCAGGTCGATTTTGCCAGCACGAGATATCACTACAGTGTGTGAGCGGCGCGTTGAGGTACGTTCGCACACGCTCAGCGTCGCGCCGAAGCGCCCCTCTGGCATTCCCTGGGCATTGAATGTCACTTGCCCACCTGCGTTTTCCGCTATTTTCATCGGCCGTGCCAGACGATGTTCGCGCAGCAGTTGCTGGTTGTGTGCGAGCAGCACCCGCCAACCTTTGCCCCAGTCATTCTCGATAGGCCGTACCAACACTTCCCGGCCTTGCAGAATGGCGTGGCCACGCGCACTTCGCAGCGCCTGGGCCAGTTCCCGAGCCGCCGCTTCCCCATGCAGATTTTCGCTCAACCTCGCGTAGGCAGGCATACCGAGCTGTGTGAGCAAGGCGACCATGGCCACAGCCAACATCATTTGAATCAGTGTTACACCACGTTGCCTCACCGTGCATTCCTCCCTGGAAGTGCTTCGCTGTAGCTTCACGGTCATTGGCCCAACGGTCCAGTCGACGAGATTCAATGCCATTGCAGGAAAAGTCGCGGGAGGTGCAGGGATGCGCAACAAGCAACGGGGCACGACGCTCCTGGAAGTGCTACTGGCTGTCATGGTGGTGGCCGTTGGCATAGTGGCCTCGGCCGCCATTGAGTTGAAGGCTTTGCAAATGACCGACAGCGCGCGCCGTGAGGGTGGCGAGGCTTTCGCGCGGTACAGCCAACACGAGCGGGGCCAGCCGTGAGGCGAACCCAGGCAGGCTTCGGGTTGCTGGAGGCGATGCTTGCCTTGGCGATGGGGCTGATGGTGCTGACGGCTGCCAGTCAGCTGTTGGTGGCCAGCCATCAAGCTTGGCGGCTGCAGGGGGCTGCGCTGCGGCTTCAGGACGATGCGCGGCTGGCGTTGCTGCGCATGGCCCAGGATGTCCGGATGGCCGGCATGTTCGGATGCCTGCAGCTCAGGCCCGACGACATCAAGGACCCATCGGCTCGGCAGGCACTGGCCCAGCCGCTGCTTATTGGGCCGTCGAGCCTGGAACTGGTGGTGGCCGAAACCTCTGCCTACACCGGCAAGCCTGACTGGACGCTGTTCACTGACTGCCGAAAAAAGGCCGTGGTTTCCGACCTGCCCCCGGCGCATTTCGGGGAGCATATGGCCTTGCGGCTTAGCCGTCACCGCTACGAGTTAAAGGACTCGACGCTGTATTTCGTGTGGGGTCGCAGTACCCAGCCGCTGATCGAGCACGTACGCCAGATGCAGGTCACTCATGAAAAAACGCCAGGTGCCGGGCGCATCGACATAGCCCTGACGTTGTTCGAGCCAACGCTGCAACTGGAACAGCGTCACGAAATCAGCATAGCGTTACGCAATTTGGGTGCCGACTCATGAACCGTGAACGCGGGATGGTGCTTTTACTGGCCTTGGTATTCAACCTGTTGCTGGCCTTACTGGCCACCTCGGCCTTGCGCCAAGCGCTGATCGAGACCCGGTTAAGCGGTGACATGCGCGAGAGCCTGCAGGCCCTTAAAGACGCCGACACTGTACTGCTGGCAGGCCTGCAAGCACTGCAGCGCTCACCGCCAGCGCCGTGCAACGACTGCCTGCCACCGGCAGGCCCGCATGACCTGCGCGGCCGCTGGCAAAGCCACGAGCTTGGCTATTTCCATTTGCAGAACCTTGGCCAAACCGACCGCGCAGTACACATGCCCGAAGGTGAATCGGTCACGTTGTACCGAGTGACAGCCGTGAGCCGGCAGCCATCAGCCAGGCAGGTGCTGGAAGCCGTTTATGCCATACCAACCGCTCAACCACAGGCCCCCAAGCGTATCCTTTGGCGGCAGAGACTGAGGCAAGACTGACATGCAGCAAGGGATGACGCTGATCGAGTTGTTGATTGTCGTGGCCGTGACCGGCATTCTGGCAGCCATTGCCTACCCCAGTTACAGCGAACAGCTCAGGCGGGCCGCACGAAGCGAAGTGGTTGGCCTGCTGCATGATGCTGCGCTGCGCCTGGAGCACCACCGCGTGCGCACCGGCCAGTACGCCGAAGGCGATCCACAACTGCCCGCTGGCAACCGCCATTACCGTTTGCAGGCCCTGCGTGACAGCGACACCTTCACGCTGATCGCTCGCAGGCTGCCAAGTAGCCTGATGGCCGAGGATCGCTGTGGCGACTATCAGCTCGACCAGGCAGGTGTGCGGAGTAATCCGGGCGCTGTTGGCGGCAGTGAGCGCTGCTGGGGAAGCTGACGGTTGGAGGTGCCCAGGCATCGCGGATTTACTTCAGGTGTTGGATCGACAGATGAGCAAGCAAGTAGTGGTGGTCGGTGGCGGCGTGATCGGCCTGCTGACCGCATACAATCTGGCGGCGAAGGTTGGCCAGGTGGTGGTGTGTGACCAGGGCGAAGTGGGCCGTGAGTCTTCATGGGCCGGTGGCGGCATCGTTTCGCCCCTTTATCCATGGCGGTACAGCCCGGCGGTTACCGCGCTGGCGCACTGGTCGCAGGATTATTACCCGCAGTTGGGCGAGCGCCTGTTCGCCACCACGGGGATCGATCCACAAGTTCATACCACGGGGCTGTACTGGCTCGATCTGGACGATGAAGCCCAGGCCCTGGCCTGGGCCGCGCGTGAACAGCGGCCACTCAGTGCCGTGGATATTTCAGCCGCCTACGACGCTGTACCGGTATTGGGCCCTGGCTTCAAGCATGCGGTCTTCATGGCCGGTGTGGCCAACGTGCGCAACCCTCGGCTGGTGAAGTCGCTCAAGGCAGCGCTGCTGGCGTTGCCTAACGTGTCCTTGCGCGAGCATTGCCAGGTCAGTGGTTTCGTCCATGAAAATGGGCGGGTGACGGGGGTGCGAACCGCCGAAGGCGTGCTGGCTGCAGATGATGTGGTGCTCAGTGCCGGCGCTTGGAGCGGCGATCTACTGCGCACGGTGGGGCTGGAGTTGCCAGTGGAGCCGGTGAAGGGCCAGATGATCCTGTTCAAATGTGCCGAAGACTTCCTACCGAGCATGGTACTGGCAAAGGGGCGCTACGCCATTCCACGTCGGGACGGGCACATTCTGGTGGGCAGTACCCTGGAGCATGCCGGTTACGACAAGACGCCAACTGAAGCGGCGCTTGCCAGCCTCAAGGCATCGGCCATCGAGCTGCTGCCTGCACTCAAGGATGCCACGGTCGTGGCGCATTGGGCGGGATTGCGCCCAGGCTCGCCAGAGGGTGTTCCCTACATCGGGCCGGTGCCAGGGCATCAAGGGCTATGGCTGAATTGCGGGCATTACCGTAACGGCTTGGTGCTGGCGCCGGCGTCATGCCAATTGTTCACCGATTTGCTGACGGGGGGCGAACCGATCATCGACCCGGCACCTTATGCGCCTGAGGGGCGACTAGCCTGAAAGCCGGCCCGGTGCGCGCGCCCCTGACTGCCGATAGGGCCTCACACGTGCCCGGCTTACCGAGATGGCCCAGGCCCCTGTTGCAGGTGAGCCTGGCTGCAATACCACTGGGCGCCTTGCTGTAGCGCACGGTCGTTGGGCAGGTGAACGCCGCAGTGCGCACAGCGCACCATCTGCAGCGGCGCATCGAGCTTGGGCTCGGCGTGTGATTGCTGGCTGACTTTGAATTTGCGCCACAGCCAGAACGCGGCGGCGATCAGGGCGATCCAGAAAAGTAGGCGAACCATGATGTCCAGCTTGTTGGTGATAGAAGCCGACAGTCTAGGGCGCAGCCATGAAAAAAGGGAGGCCTGGGCCTCCCTTTCTCACGACGCTTGTGTCAGTCGAACAGACCAAAGGTCATGTAGCTGAACCACGAGCGGTCTTTCTCGGCCTCTTTCGGGCCTGCTGGCACGATCGGGTCGCCGTTTTCGTCTTCAGGCAGCAGCTCTCGCGGCATCTCGTCGCGCGCATCCTGGAACTGCTTGACCACATCCTGGTTGGCGCGGGTTTCGCCCGGCGGCAGCGGTGTATCGGTTTCGATCAGGCCCAGGGTGGCCTTGGACAACCAACTGCGGCCGTCAGATTCGGTCTGCTGGGGCTGGAATTGGCCATCTACCAGGCTTGGATGGTCTGGGTAGTTGAGCTTTAAGGTTTCCAGGCTGGTTGCAGCCAGCTCGTCCAGGTGCATCTTCTGATACGCCTCGACCATTACGGCCAGGCCGTCGCCGACCGATGGGGTTTCCTGGAAGTTCTCGACCACGTAGCGGCCACGGTTGGCAGCTGCCACGTAAGCCTGGCGGCCCAGGTAATAGTCGGCCACGTGGATTTCATAGGCCGCCAGCAGGTTGCGCAGGTAGATCATGCGCTGCTTGGCATCGGGGGCGTAGCGGCTGTTGGGGAAGCGGCTGGTCAGCTGGGCGAACTCGTTGTACGAGTCGCGGGCAGCGCCCGGGTCACGCTTGGTCATGTCCAGCGGCAGGAAGCGCGCCAGCAGACCACGGTCCTGGTCGAACGAGGTCAGGCCCTTGAGGTAGTAGGCGTAGTCCACGTTCGGGTGCTGCGGGTGCAGACGAATGAAGCGCTCGGCGGCCGACTTGGCAGCTTCGGGCTCGGAGTTCTTGTAGTTGGCGTAGATCAGCTCAAGCTGCGCCTGGTCGGCGTAACGGCCGAATGGGTAACGCGACTCCAGGGCCTTGAGCTTGTTCACGGCGCTGGTGTAGCTGGAGTTGTCCAGATCAGCCTGAGCCTGTTGATACAGCTCGGCCTCACTGAGGTTCTCGTCAATGACTTCCTTATTGGAGGAACAGGCCGCGGTGAGCCCGAGGATGGCGATCAGCAGCAGGTGTTTCACTTGCATGGCGGCTTGCGTCCCTTTGACGGCCGCTGTCTTGGGCGGTGCCGTCCTGTTATGATGAGCGCCCCGGCCAACCCCGGGACAAAAGAAGCCGTATTTAACCACAAGCTCGCAGCCGAAACCAAAGGCTGTGCGCCCGCCGAATCGAGCATGTCCGAGATCATTCAACTTAGCGCAGAGGTACCGTCCGATTTGGGCGGTCAACGCCTCGACCAGGTCGCCGCCCAATTGTTCGCCGAGTATTCGCGTTCGCGGCTTACTTCGTGGATCAAAGAAGGCCGCCTGACGGTCGATGGTGCAGTCGTGCGCCCTCGCGACCTCGTCCATGGTGGCTCGCAACTCGTGCTTGAGGCCGAGCAAGAGGCCCAGGGCGAGTGGGTCGCAGAAGATATCGAACTGGATATCGTCTACGAGGACGAGCACATCATGGTGATCAACAAGCCTGCCGGGCTGGTTGTGCACCCGGCTGCCGGGCATGCCAGCGGTACGCTGCTCAATGCCTTGTTGCACCACGTGCCCGATATCGTCAACGTGCCGCGCGCCGGTATCGTCCATCGCCTGGACAAAGACACCACCGGGCTGATGGTCGTGGCCAAGACTCTGCAAGCCCAGACCAAGCTGGTCGAGCAGATGCAGGCGCGCAAGGTCAGCCGTATCTACGAATGCATCGTCATTGGCGTGGTCACCGCTGGGGGCAAGATCGATGCCCCGATCGGCCGCCACGGCGGCATGCGTCAGCGTATGGCGGTGACCGACGGCGGCAAGCCTGCCGTCAGCCACTACCGCGTGCTCAAGCGCTTCCGCTCGCATACCCACGTGCGTGTGAAGCTGGAAACCGGCCGTACGCACCAGATCCGCGTGCACATGGCCCATGTCGGCTTCCCGTTGGTGGGTGATCAGACCTACGGCGGGCGCTTCCGCATCCCGCCAGCGGCCAGCCCAACCATGGTCGAAGCAGTGAAGACTTTCCCGCGCCAGGCGCTGCATGCCCGCTTCCTGGCATTGGCTCACCCGATCACCGGCGAAATCATGAAATGGGAATCGCCGTTGCCGGATGACTTCGTCTGGCTGCTTTCGCTGTTGAACCACGACCGCGAGAGTTTTGTTGGATGACCGGCCTGACGCAGTCGCTGCTATTTCCCGATTGGCCTGCCCCGGCCTCGGTGCGCGCCTGTGTCACGACCCGCGCGGGCGGTGTCAGCCTGCCGCCCTATGAAACCTTCAACCTTGGCGACCACGTAGGTGACGACCCTGCCGCGGTCGCCGCGAACCGTCAGCGCCTGAGCCATACCTTCGACATCCAGCCCGCCTGGCTCAAGCAGGTGCATGGCCTGGTAGTGGCCGATGCCGACCCGGCCGTCGTTAGCCAAGCCGATGCCAGCTGGACCGACCAACCGGGGATCGCCTGCGCCGTGATGACTGCCGATTGCCTGCCGGTGCTGTTCTGCGACCGTGCCGGTACACGCGTGGCCGCCGCCCATGCCGGCTGGCGCGGGCTAGCCGGCGGCGTGCTCGAGGCGACCCTCGAGCGCCTGGCACTAGCGCCTGAAAAGGTGCTGGTCTGGCTTGGGCCGGCCATCGGCCCCAAAGCCTTCGAAGTTGGCCTGGAGGTGCGCGATGCCTTTACCGCTGTGCATCCTGAAGCTGCCAGGGCGTTTGTCGAGGGGCAGCGGCCGGGCAAACTGATGGCCGACATCTACGAGCTGGCGCGAATTCGCTTGGCGGCACGGGGTGTGTGTGCCGTTTATGGCGGGGGCTACTGCACGGTCAACGATGCCCGCTTTTTCTCCTATCGGCGCACCCCTCAAGGCGGGCGCTTTGCCTCGTTGGTCTGGCTCACCGGGCGCTAATCAAAAAAGCTGACCTCGGTCAACCCCGCTACGCTTGAAACTTCCAGAATCAACCTTATCTATAAGGTCATCTCAGGCAGGTTTCTTCACGAACAGGCGCTGTCCATCGCTCCTACCTGCCCTTTAAAGGAAGGTAACCCCATGCGAATAGACCGTTTGACCAGCAAGCTTCAGCTTGCAATATCCGATGCCCAATCCCTGGCCGTTGGCATGGATCACCCCGCCATCGAGCCCGTGCACCTTTTGCAGGCACTGCTCGAGCAGCAGGGTGGTTCGATCAAACCGCTGCTGATGCAGGTTGGTTTCGACATCAACAGCCTGCGCCAGGCTTTGGTCAAAGAACTTGATCAGTTGCCGAAAATCCAGAACCCAACCGGCGACGTGAACATGTCCCAGGACTTGGCGCGCCTGCTCAACCAGGCTGACCGCCTGGCCCAGCAGAAAGGCGACCAGTTCATTTCCAGCGAATTGGTATTGCTGGCCGCCATGGACGAGAACAGCAAGCTCGGCAAGCTGCTGCTCAGCCAAGGCGTAAGCAAGAAGGCCCTGGAAAACGCCATCAACAACCTGCGTGGCGGCGCGGCGGTGAACGACGCCAATGCCGAGGAGTCGCGTCAGGCGCTGGACAAGTACACTGTCGACCTGACCAAGCGCGCCGAAGAGGGCAAGCTTGACCCGGTGATCGGCCGCGACGATGAAATCCGCCGCACGGTGCAGGTGCTGCAACGCCGTACCAAGAACAACCCCGTGCTGATCGGTGAGCCTGGCGTGGGTAAGACCGCCATTGCCGAGGGCCTGGCCCAGCGCATCATCAACGGTGAAGTGCCAGACGGCCTCAAAGGCAAGCGCTTGCTTGCGCTGGATATGGGCGCACTGATTGCTGGTGCCAAATATCGGGGCGAGTTCGAAGAGCGCCTGAAAGGCCTGCTGAACGAGCTGTCCAAGCAGGAAGGCCAGATCATCCTGTTCATCGACGAATTGCACACCATGGTTGGCGCCGGTAAAGGCGAAGGTGCAATGGACGCTGGCAACATGCTCAAGCCCGCCCTGGCCCGTGGTGAATTGCACTGTGTGGGCGCCACTACGCTCAACGAATACCGCCAGTTCATCGAGAAAGACGCGGCGCTGGAGCGCCGTTTCCAGAAGGTGCTGGTGGAAGAGCCGAGCGAGGAAGACACCATCGCGATTCTGCGCGGCTTGAAAGAGCGCTATGAAGTGCACCACAAGGTAGCCATCACCGACGGGGCGATCATCGCTGCGGCCAAGCTCAGCCATCGCTACATCACTGACCGCCAATTGCCCGACAAGGCCATTGACCTGATCGACGAAGCGGCCAGCCGCATTCGGATGGAAATCGACTCCAAGCCGGAAGTGCTCGACCGCCTCGACCGTCGCCTGATCCAGCTCAAGGTTGAATCCCAGGCACTGAAGAAAGAGCAGGACGAGGCGGCCAAGAAGCGTCTGGAGAAGCTCACCGAGGAAATTGAGCGGTTAGAGCGCGAGTACTCTGACCTGGAAGAGATCTGGGCTTCGGAGAAGGCCGAAGTGCAGGGCTCGGCGCAGATCCAGCAGAAGATCGAACAAGCTCGCCAAGAGCTGGAAAGCGCCCGTCGCAAGGGTGACCTGAGCCGCATGGCCGAGCTGCAGTATGGGGTGATCCCAGACCTGGAGCGCAGCCTGCAGATGGTCGACCAGCACGGCAAGACTGACAACCAACTGCTGCGCAACAAGGTCACCGAGGAAGAAATTGCCGAAGTGGTATCGAAATGGACCGGTATTCCCGTGGCCAAGATGCTCGAGGGTGAGCGCGAGAAGCTGCTGAAGATGGAAGAGCTGTTGCACCAGCGGGTGATCGGCCAGGGCGAAGCGGTGACCGCCGTTGCCAATGCCGTGCGCCGCTCGCGTGCCGGGTTGTCCGATCCGAACCGCCCCAGTGGTTCGTTCCTGTTCCTCGGCCCGACCGGCGTGGGCAAGACCGAACTGTGCAAGGCGCTGGCCGAGTTCCTGTTCGACACCGAGGAGGCCATGGTGCGTATCGACATGTCCGAGTTCATGGAGAAACACTCCGTGGCTCGCCTGATCGGTGCCCCGCCAGGCTATGTGGGTTATGAAGAGGGCGGTTACCTGACCGAAGCCGTGCGTCGCAAACCCTATTCGGTGGTATTGCTGGACGAAGTGGAGAAGGCTCACCCGGACGTGTTCAACGTATTGCTGCAGGTGCTCGAAGATGGCCGTCTGACCGACAGCCATGGCCGTACGGTGGACTTCCGGAACACGGTGATCGTAATGACCTCCAACCTGGGCTCTGCGCAGATCCAGGAATTGGTGGGTGACCGGGAGGCGCAGCGTGCGGCGGTGATGGATGCTGTGGGCGCGCACTTCCGTCCGGAGTTCATCAACCGTATCGACGAAGTGGTGGTGTTCGAGCCACTGGGCCGCGAGCAGATCGCAGGCATCACCGAAATCCAGCTTGGCCGCCTGCGCAGCCGTCTGCTGGAGCGCGAATTGTCGCTGACTTTGAGCCCAGAGGCGTTGGACAAGCTGATTGCGGTGGGTTACGACCCGGTCTATGGCGCTCGTCCGCTGAAGCGGGCGATCCAGCGCTGGATCGAGAACCCATTGGCGCAGCTGATCCTGGCTGGCAAGTTCATCCCTGGCACTGCGATCACCGCCAAAGTGCAGGGCGACGAAATCGTCTTTGCCTGACCGCCGCTGCACACGAGCCCCGCATTTGCGGGGCTTTTTTTCGTGTGCGCGCCCGCAAAATCGAGGCTCTGCAACAATTATGGGTAACCCGCTGAAAATTTTGAAATTTTTGCTTGCATCAAAAAACGAGTGACCCTAATATACGCCGCGTTGTCAGGCACTAAGCGAATCACCAGCAACATCGGTGGCCGCAAAACAACTTACAAATCAGTAAGTTGAACGAAAAAAAGTGGTTGACAAGCAAAACGAAGAATGTAGAATAGCCGGCCTCAGCAGCTAGAACGCGAAAGCGGTAAGCCAAAGAGTCCGAAGCTAACACAGGCTTCGAAGTGGTAAAGATGTGCCGAAGTTCAGTTCCGCGATAGCTCAGTCGGTAGAGCAAATGACTGTTAATCATTGGGTCCCTGGTTCGAGTCCAGGTCGCGGAGCCAATCTCGGGGTGTAGCGCAGTCCGGTAGCGCGCCTGCTTTGGGAGCAGGATGTCAGGAGTTCGAATCCCCTCACCCCGACCATTTTCCGGGTCGTTAGCTCAGTTGGTAGAGCAGTTGGCTTTTAACCAATTGGTCGTAGGTTCGAATCCTACACGACCCACCATGTAAAAAGGGGCATCTCGAGTGAGGTGCCCTTTTTTTTGCAAGACCTCGGGGTGTAGCGCAGTCCGGTAGCGCGCCTGCTTTGGGAGCAGGATGTCAGGAGTTCGAATCCCCTCACCCCGACCATTTCCGGGTCGTTAGCTCAGTTGGTAGAGCAGTTGGCTTTTAACCAATTGGTCGTAGGTTCGAATCCTACACGACCCACCATATAGAAAAGGGCATCTCGAATGAGATGCCCTTTTTCTTTGCCCTGCATTCAGCAAAGCCACTGTGTGCGGGTTCACCGGCGAGTGGGCTGTAAGGCTACAGCCGCATTCACGCGAGAACCCGCTCCTAAAAGTGATCAGTGCAGCTTCAGACGCGGTTCGGTGCCTCGGCCAATCTTGCTGCCCAACATCATCAGCGCGGTGCGGAAGAACCCGTAAAGCGCCATCTGGTGCATGCGGTACAACGACACGTAGAACATCCGCGCCAGCCACCCCTCCAGCTTGACGCTGCCCATCAGGTTACCCATCAAGTTGCCGACCGCCGAGAAGCGCGACAGCGATACCAGTGAGCCGTAGTCCTTGTACGCGTAGGTCGGCAGTGGTTTGTTTTCCAGGCGCGCCTTCAAGCTTTGCGCCAGCATCGAAGCCTGCTGGTGCGCGGCCTGGGCGCGTGGGGGAACATTCCGGTCGCTGTCTGGTTGCGGACACGCGGCACAGTCACCAAAGGCGAAGATATCGTCATCGCGGGTGGTTTGCAGGGTAGGGCGCACCACCAGCTGATTGATACGGTTGGTTTCCAGGCCATCGATATCCTTCAGGAAGGCCGGCGCGCGAATGCCTGCCGCCCAGACCTTGAGGCTGGCCTGAATCACTTCACCGTCCTTGGTTTTCAAGCCATCTTCGGTCACTTCACTGACCGCGGCATTGGTCATCACCTTGACACCGAGCTTTTCCAGGGTCTTGTGGACCGGCACGCTGATACGCTCAGGCAACGCCGGCAATACACGCGGGCCGGCCTCGATGACCGTGATATGCATGTCCTTGGGCTGGATGCGGTCCAGGCCATAAGCCGCCAGCTCGTGGGCGGCGTGGTGCAGCTCGGCTGCCAGCTCCACGCCCGTGGCCCCTGCGCCGACGATGGCCACGCTGATCTTTTCGCTGGCTACATCACCAGCGTGCGCACGCAGGTAGTGGTTCAGCAACTGCTGGTGGAAGCGCTCGGCCTGCTTGCGGGTATCGAGGAACAGGCAGTGCTGCGCTGCGCCCAGGGTGCCGAAGTCGTTGGTGTTGGACCCCACCGCAATCACCAGGGTGTCATAGCCCAGCACGCGCGCAGGCAACAATTCGCGGCCCTCTTCATCAAGGGTTGCGGCCAGTTGGATCTGTTTGCCCTCACGGTCCAGGCCGCTCATGCGGCCCAGCTGGAAGTTGAAGTGGTTCCACTTGGCTTGGGCCACGTAGTTCAGCTCGTCTTCCGAGGAGTTCAGCGAGCCGGCGGCCACTTCGTGCAGCAGTGGTTTCCAGATGTGGGTGAGGTTGGCGTCGACCAGGGTGATTTCGGCCTGCTTGCGCTTGCCCAGGCTTTTACCCAGGCGGGTCGCCAGTTCCAGGCCGCCGGCGCCGCCGCCGACAATCACGATGCGATGAGTCATGGGGATATCTCATAAGGTTTACGGAATTCTTGGCCCAAAGGGCCGGCCGCAAACTGCACGAGGGGAGGGCGAGCGCCAGGCAGCTCATAGCACCAGTCCACTCAGCAGGCGGCTGACGAGGCCCAACCCGATGGTCACCGCCAGCACCAGCACAAGGAGCAGCCAGGGCCGAAAAGGCCGGCGCTCGACTTGATGCTGAGGGGCTTGCAGATACTCATCGACACGACGCTGATCTTCCGGGTTCAGGCGGCTGGTCATGGTGGGCCTCGTCAGGTAGACGTTTGAGACTGCACGAACGCCACAGTGTTCATGCTCGAACCTCACACAGAGGATAATGCTTTGCATCCTTGGCGCCGAGTCTACGCCATCGCAAAGAGTCTCGGCAGTGGATCAAAGACTGATGCCTACATCGAACACGATGCTACGCCCCAAGTTGCTGCGCAGAAAATCTGGCGCATCAGGGTGGGCGAACAGCACCCGGGCGAACGTTGGCCCAACCAGCGACAGCGAGCGCCAGCCCTGGCGCAGGTATTCGGTGGGCGGTGGGAAATGCGTGTTGAGGTCGAGCACCTCACGCTTGAGGCTGGCGAAGGCGATGATGTCCAACTCGCCCAGCTCCAGCCCGCGCTCGCGATAGTTGTGGGCCTTCTTGCGCAGGGTCGGCGCCAGGCGCGCAAGCAGCTCGGTGGCAGCAATACGTCGGGGGCGCGTCTGGCGCCGTACCAACTGCGCCAGAGAAAAGGCACTGCGCCGACGCTGCAGCTCTTCTCGCCATTCGTCGTTCAGCCGGCGGCCCTCGTCGAGCACGAAAAACACTTCGAATGCGGCATCGCGAAAAAGCACGTCCGGCGGCTCCTGGCCGGCGGGGGTGAAGTCATCGCTGCGATAAGGAATGTTCAGCCCTTGCAACAGGCGCTGGCACACCCAACGCTCCCGCTCCCATTTACGGGCGTTGGATAAAAAGGCATTGGCTTGTTCGGCCTGGATGGTAAGCAGGCGCAGGTAGTCGGAGTCATCCATGGGTACTAGCTTAGCTTGCAATTGTGACCGTAAGGCCCTGTTCGACCATGGGAATCGGCATCAGGGTATAGACTCGAAATAGACCTGCCCGGAGCAAGCTGCCTGTGATCAGCGCCTACGTTCTGTCTGCTGTCACCATGACCCTCGGTTGGCTGGGGTACTTTGCCTTGTTGATTTGGGCAGCATCACGTACGCGGTGGATAGAACTGTGCACGGATCGGCGGCGTCAGCACCTGCTGTTTGGTACGGTGTTCTGCTTGTTTGCCCTGTGGCTGGTGCGGCGTGATTTCGATACCGGTGTGTCGTATCACTTCATCGGCATGACGGCGGTGACCTTGCTGCTGGACTGGCCCCTGGCGGTGCTCGGGGGCTTTCTCGCCCAGCTTGGCTTGCTGGTGCTAGGGCGGCAGGACGTGGCAGCGCTTGGGGTCAACGGGTTGCTGCTGGTGGGCTTGCCGGTGTTGATTACCGAGGTGTGCGCGATCTTGGTCGAGCGTGCGCAGCCGCGTAACCTGTTCGTGTACATCTTCTGTTCGGGTTTTTTCCCCGCTGCGCTGACGGTGCTGATTTGCCTGCCGGTAGCATTAGGGGTGCTATGGCTGGATGGCCGCTTCGCTATGCCAGAGTGGCTCAGCGACTTTATCGGCTATCTGTGGTTGATGATGTTTCCGGAGGCATTCATCAACGGTACGGTGATCAGCGCCTTGGTGGTGTTTTGCCCGGACTGGCTGGAAACGTTTAACCGCACCCGGTATTTGCAGGCGCCGTGGAAGGATGACGAGCGCGGATGAATGTATCGACTGTGCCGAGCACTTCGCGAGCAAACCCGCGCAGAGGCCGGTAGGAGGGTTTAACTGCCAAGCGCCCGGTACAGCTACATCATGCTCAGTGCCGCGGCTCTAGTTCCCCGGAAAACAGCTCGTCTTCGGCGTCCGGGGCCACCGGAATCTTGTGCTCTTCTGCCGCCCAGGCGCCCAGGTCGATCAGCTTGCAGCGATCGGAACAAAACGGCCGGAACGCGCTTTTATCGTTCCATTCCACAGGTGCGCCACAGGTCGGGCAATCGACGGTCAATGGCTGGCTCATGGCTGGCCTCCTCGTAAAGTCAGGTAAAAGTGGTGCAAGCGGTCAATCTGCGTGTACAGCGCGGCCAGGTCGGCATTGTTGTTCACCACGTCGTCAGCATGAGCTAGACGCTCCTCACGGGCCAGCTGCGCCTTGAGGATGGCCTGCACCTGCTCGGGGCTGGTGTTGTCCCGGGCCAGGGTGCGTGCCACCTGGATTTCCTGCGGCACATCGATGACCAGCACGCGCTGGACCTTCTGATGTTGGCCCGATTCGATAAGCAGCGGCGACACATAAACCGCATAGGGCGACTGCGCCTTGGCCAGGTAGCTGAAGATTTCCTGGCCGATCAGTGGGTGCAGCAGTTGCTCCAGCCACTTGCGCTGAGCCGGGTCGGCAAAGATCAGTTGGCGCAAGGCCGCACGATCCAGTTGGCCATCGCCCTGCAACACGCCGGGGCCAAAACGCTCGACGATGCTGGCCAGTGCCGGGCGGCCAGGTTCGACTACCCAGCGCGCCGCTTGATCGGCATCGACCAAGTGCACGCCAAGCTCGACGAAGCGCTCGGCGGCGGCGCTCTTGCCGCTGCCGATGCCGCCGGTCAGCCCGAGAATCCAGGGGGTGAAGGCCTTGCTGGTCATCACATTCCAAACAGTTGCAGGTAGAAGGCGTATATTTCATCACCCCAGAGCACAGCAATCCACCCCGCAGTTGCCAGATAAGGGCCAAAGGCGATGGCAGTACTGGCCGATTGCTTGCGTAGGCGCAGCAGGCACAAGCCCGCGACCACACCGATCAGCGATGATAACAGCATGGTCATCGGTAGTACCTGCCAGCCGCCCCACGCGCCGATGAGCGCCAATAACTTGAAATCGCCATAGCCCATGCCTTCCTTGCCGGTGACCAGCTTGAATACCCAGTACACCGACCACAGGCTGAGGTAACCGGCCACCGCGCCCCAGAGGGCATCGGGCAATGCGACCAGCATATCGAAGGCGTTGACCATCAAACCCAGCCATAGCGTCGGCAGCACCAGCACATCAGGCAAAAGCTGTTGGTCCTGGTCGATCAGGCTCAGTGCCAACAGGCTCCAGGTCAGCATCAGCAGGGCAAGGGCCTGGAGGCTGACGCCAGAATGCCATGCCACCGCCATCGACAATAATGCACAGGCCACTTCGACCAATGGATAGCGGGCACTGATCGGCTGCTTGCAAGCCGAGCAGCGTCCGCGCAATGCCAGGTAACTGATTACCGGAATGTTCTCCCATGCGCGAATCGCATGCTTGCACGGTGGGCAGTGGGAAGCGGGTAGCAGCAGGTCGAAGCGCTCGTGCTGCCGGGTAGGCAAGCCCAGCACCTGCTGCGCCTCACGCTGCCACTGGCGCTCGAGCATGATCGGCAGGCGATGCACCAGTACATTGAGAAAACTGCCCATCAGCAGCCCGAGCACCGCTGCCAGGCAAATGAAATATGACGGCTGTTCAGCCAGTGCAGTCCAGGCGGCCATGTTCAGATCAAGCTACCCAGTTGGAAGATCGGCAGGTACATCGCCACCACCAGCCCGCCTACCAACACCCCCAGCACCACCACGATGGCCGGCTCCAGCAGGCCGGTCAATTGGTCCAGGGCATGACGCACCTGTTCTTCGTAATGGCTGGCTGACTTGTCCAGCATCTGGTCCAGCGTTCCGCTGGATTCCCCAATCGCCGTGAGTTGCACCAGCAAAGGGGGGAACAGTGGATCACTGGCCATTGCCTGGTTCAGCGCCTGCCCGTTGGCCATGCCAAGGCGTAGCCGCTGCACCGCTTGTTCGTGCAGGTCGTTGCCGCAGGCCCTGGCCACCGTCACCAACGCATCCAGCAACGGGACCCCTGCTGTGTAGGAAGTGGCCAGGGTTCGTGCGAAGCGCGCCAGCGCCGCTTGGCTAAGCAGCTTGCCGAACACAGGAATGCGCAAGGCCCTGGCAGTTAGCCACAAGCGCGCTGGCGCATGCTTCCGATACAGCCGGGCCAGGCCAAAACCCAAACCAAACGTGATCGACAACAGCAACGGCCCGAACCGTCCCACGCCTGTGGACAAGTCGATCACCCATTGTGTGAAGGCTGGTAAAGCAGTGTCGAAACCGGCAAACAATTGCTCGAAACGCGGGATTACCTCCAGTAACAGAACTGCCGAAACACCTAGGCCAGTCAGCAACAGCAGCAGCGGGTACAGCATTGCCTTACGTACCCGTTTACGCAGCAACTGATGCTGCTCAAGCATCCCCGCCAGTTGTTCCAGCTGCCGATCGAGCGTCCCTGATTGTTCCCCCACGCGTACCAGGTTGCAGTACAAATCATCGAACCACGCCGGATGGCGCTGCAGCGCATCCGCCAGGCCCAGCCCAGATCCCACATCCCGTTTCAATTTATCCAGCAAGGCTGCCTGCCCGGCACTGCAACCACTGCGGCCCATCACTTCGAAGGCCTGCAACAGCGGCACCCCGGCCCTGAGTAAGGTCGCCAATTGCCGGCTGAAGCCCGCTGGGTCGGCTTTTTCCCGTGGCTTGGGCAAGCGCCACTGCAAGCCCCCCGCTGGGCGCAGGCTTACCACGCGAATGCCCTGGCGCTGCAAACCGGCCCGGGCATAAGCCGGGCTGCGCCCACTCACTTGGCCACTGAGCGTAGCGCCGCTGGCGTCGTTCCCACGCCAGGAATAGAGATGCGTCGATGGGTTCATGCAAAGGTCCTTTTAGCTCGTGCGACAAGCCTGGAAACAGCTTGCCGCGTCCATGAGCGGGCGTATGTCCGTGTCGCTCACTAGAGTAGTTCAGCGAAGCGCGGCCCTTGCCGAGCAGGGGTGACAAAAGGTGTCTGTTCAGGCCTACTGCGCCGCTGCCAGTTGAGGGCGAGCCTGACCTTCACTCGAACCCGTATCAAAAAGGAAATCGTTCATGAAAGGGCAACGCGGTATCACCCTGATCGAACTGATGATCGTCGTCGCGATCATCGGCATTCTGGCGACCATCGCCCTCCCGATGTACACCAATCACCAGGCCCGCACCAAGGCGGCAGCGGGGCTGCTGGAAATCAGTGCGCTGAAGACGGCGATGGAGCTGCGCTTGAATGAGGGCAAGGATGTCAGCAACGTAGCCGAGTTGGGCGGCCAACCGACTACGGCCAACTGTGCTATCACGGTCAGCAGCAAGGCGTCGGATGGGGCAGGCAGTATCGAATGCACATTGGTCGATGCCCCGGCCAATGCATTGGGCAAGCGCCTTACCCTGACCCGCTCCCCGACGGGTTGGAGCTGCGCGACCGATATCGACGAGGACCTGGCGCCCAAAGGTTGCAAAGCGTCCTGAAGTAAAGGGAATAACGCCGGGGAAACAGGGGTTTACGTGACCGGGGCGGCAGTGGTACGTTGCGCTACACGCCGGTGTAGCTCAGTCGGTAGAGCAGCGCACTCGTAACGCGAAGGTCGCAGGTTCGATTCCTGTCTCCGGCACCATCCAGCTGTTCCGATACGCCTCTCCTTGTATACGGAACCCCCTGAAAAGCCCGCCAAGTGCGGGCTTTCTTGTTTCTACCTGTCTCGCTCTGTCTCTAGTGAGGAAGACAGGGTGATGTCACCCTAGGCGAAACTACCAATATTGATCGACTCGACGAGCGCCAGTGCGTGAGAACGACACGCTGTCTAGAAATCGACAGGGTGGGCTGGCTTCCCGAGGCGGTACAGAGTCGGCCAAGCACTGCCGCCGTTGTCCGCGAGGACTAGCCGGCCTGGCAGCGGATCAGGGGCAGACCCATGGTGGCCTGACCCTGGCGGCGAAGGCGCGCCAGGCCGGGGTGGGCCAGCAGGTCTGACGAAAAAGCGCAGGAGCAACGAAAATGTGCAGGTGTCGTAGACCCAGCAGCTGACCGAGCTGCCTGCCGTGAACTACCCGGGTACTGGGTAGTTATCAGATAATCAGGCGTCCAGCTCACCAGCCTGAGCATCGCGACTAGTGTCTTGCCGAGTGCTGTATGGGACGCCATCAGTCACTGAAAGCGGCCATGATTGCGTCCACGACCACACGTACTCTGGTGGTGTGGGCCAAGTCCTGATGTAGAACCAGCCACGCTTCATAGGACTTGGCCCGATGACGATCAGGCCATAACCGCACCAGTTCAGAATCACGCCGGGCTACATATTCTGGTAACTCGCCTAAGGCCAGGCCAGCGCGTACGAAGGTCGCCAGCATCAGGCTTGAATCCAGTTCAGCGACCACGCGGCCTTGAGCTCTGGATTCGCCTGCCAGTGTCTCGTCCTGGCGCACTGTCACGCCTTCTTGGTAAAGCGCAATGTCGTGGCCTGCGAAAGCTTCTCCAGGCCTTGGCTCCCCGTGTTGCTCCAAGTAACTCCGGCTTGCGTACAGGCCAACATCCCAGCGAGCGAGTTGCCGCACGATCAGGTCGGGTTGCTCCGGTCGCAAGGTGCGCACGGCAACATCGGCTTCCCTGCGTCCTAGGTCGAGCAGCCGTGTGGTAGTGGTCAAGATCACGCGCACCTCGGGGTGGCTGGCACGTAGCCGCTCGATGGCCGGTACAACGAAATCCACGGCGAGTGCATCGGTGGTTGTCACACGCACCTCGCCAGAGGCGTGCGTGTCGGTGCCTTCACCGCGCCGCTCGAAGGAGACGGCCATGCGCTCCATGCCTTCGGCCATACGCACTACCTGCTGGCCGGTGTCGGTCAATACCAAGCCACCAGTGCTGCGCAGGAACAGCCGACTGCCCAGAGCCTGCTCCAACCCGGCCAGGCGCCGGCTGACCGTAGTCTGGTCGATGGTCAGATGTTGGGCCGCACCGCGGAGGGTGCCGGCACGCTGTACCGCCAGGAAAATCCGTATGTCGTCCCAGTTCATCTCCGCTCTTCACCTTGTTGCAAATATGCAGCCATAGAATGCTTTTTCATGCATTTTCGCATTTAAGGCATCTCTTTAACATAGTGTTCATTCCGTTGAACCCTTGATCCGCAACTAATCCAAACCGGTTGCTTGGGAGCGCCATGCCTCGTTTATCTTTTATCCTGACCGTTGCCATGCTGAGTACATTTGGTCTCATTGCTTCGGATATCTACCTTCCCGCCATGCCGAGCATGACTACCGAGTTCGATATCGCCGACTGGCAAATGCCGCAGACGGTTTCTTTCTACCTGCTGGCACTGGCTATCTCGCAACTGGCTTACGGTCCGTTGTCTGACCGTCACGGCCGCAAGCCAGTGGTGCTGGCCGGTGGTGTGCTCTACCTGATCGGTTCTCTGGGCTGCGCGGCGTCGGGCAGCTATGTAGGCTTCCTGGCTTGGCGTATGGTTGAAGCGGTTGGAGCGGCAGCGGGACTGGTCATCGGCCGGGCGCTTATTGCCGATACCTGCGATAAGCGGATCTCGGCCAAGGTCTATGCGGTGGTTTATCCAATAGTGTCGCTGTCGCCGGCTTTGGCTCCGGCTATTGGCGGGCATTTGGCCGTCGCGTTTGGGTGGCGGGCCGACTTCCTGTTCGTGGCGGCCTTTGGCGCTGTGGCGCTGCTGATGGCGTTGACGTTACTGCCTGAAACGCTGCCCGTGTCGGCGCGCACTCGGACTTCTCCTTTTGCCGGATTTAGCCATGTGCTACGCGACCGGACCTTTCGCCGCTATACGCTGGTGGTCTGCACGATCTACTGCGCGTGGTTCGTATATCTGACGCAGTCGCCGTTCCTATTCGTACGGGCGGGATTGAGCGAAGAACAGAGTGGCTGGCTGTATTTGCCGCTGACGGCAGGCATCGTTGGCGCGAACTTGCTGGCGAAGCGATTGCTTGACCGCTGGCCCTACGACCGCATCGTCACTGTCGGCATTGCATGTTTTGTACTCGGCGGCACAGCGTTTCTCACTGCCGCGGCATTGGGGTGGTCTGGCGCGGCGGCCGTGGTACTGCCAATGTGCCTAGTCAGCCTTGCTAACGGATCGTCGCTGTCGCTGGCGGTCTCCGGTGCCATCGCCAGCGAGCATGGGTATGCGGCTACCGCGTCGGGATTGGTTGGGTTCTGCCAGATCGGCAGCGCTGCGCTTATGGCAATGGTCGTGAGCGCGGCTTTCGGCACGAGCTTTAGCGTACTCGGCGGCGCGGTACTGGTGTTTAGTCTGCTCGCATTGTCCGCATGTTTACCATTCTCTCTGCAAACAACATCGGGCGCGTAGTTGATAGCCCCATGAGATAGCCCTCACAAGGTTTCTTCAGGATGGCCTTTGGTATTGGCTCAGGCGCTTCGGTCTGGCGTACGATGTAGCACAAGACCATCAGGCAGATGGGGCTTTGAATACGGGATTTCCCGTAATTGCCTGCCAAGGGATTGCTGTCATAGCAACACCCGCCGGCGAGCAGCCACGGTCATTAGGTGGTGAAACGCCACCCCCACCGTTTCGGGGGAGTGGTGCCCGGCTATACACAACCCCCTTGGCATCGACTTGGTTGCTATGTTCACACCCGGAATGGCGGGCATGTAGTTCCCCGGTGGGGGTGAACGATCCTCCACCCGTGGCCTACCCGCGCCAGGTGCCGCTCACTACCCCCGCGGCGGGATGGTGGATGGAGTAGCATGCCAAGGGCTGGGTGGAGGTACTTTTCGTTTTAGGTATATGTTTAGGTATACAGTGGTGGCGTAAAGCTATCTATGGTCCTTATTTTGCTGGGTGAAAGGTGCCCGATTCGACTCCTGTCTCCGCACCAGTTCAGGTTCCAGCGAAGGCTACCGAAATCTCTGGAACCCCCGTAAAACCTGCCTTCTGGCGGGTTTTTTCGTTATGCCGATCCGTCGGCTTCCGACAGCCGGCAGCCATTTTTCACAGGCCGCTCATTCGAGCGTATTGCTTTGGACTGGCACAAATAAATGTCTGTGAAGAGGGCGCCTATCCCTTCGCGAACTGTGCACAGTCGTTGAAGACTCCCGTATTCCCGCTGCTAGGCGCAGGCGCCATCGTGGGACACCTCCGACCTCATGCAGCCGCTCGAGGCGATCACGAACCGCGACACGGTCGATGTAGCCTTACGCGTGTGATAAAAACCATTGCTTCCACCTAGCCTTCATAGCCCTTCCAGCCACCTACTCCTTGGGAGCGAACCATCAAGGCCCTATCAATCGTCCAGCCCAGTGGCACCCGAATCGCTGCTGGCGTAAAAACCCTCGAAGTCCGTCGCTGGCATCCAGGCTTGAATCCCACCGAGGATCTTCTAATCGTCGAAAACGGCCGTTTTCTCCACGCAGATGCAGACGAGGACCACGACGGCATCGCCGTGGCGATCGTGCGCATAAGAGCCGTACGTCCTTTCGTGCTTGCTGACATGGCTGCAGCCTGTGCAAGTTACTTCGAAGAGGGTTGGCTCGCATGGGAATTGACTGATGTGAGGCCAATTCGCCCGTTTTCTGCCCGCGCAGCACGGGGTATCTATGAGGTCGAGGTTTCTACTGAGGCTTGCGAAACACCATGACTGATGAACATCGCGATGAGCGCTCCATCCACCAGGCAGCCTGCCACTGCGGCACTGTGCGGTTTTCTCTGCGCCTGACCGACGGCCTGCACACCGCGCGCCGGTGCAATTGCTCATATTGCCGAATGCGTGGCGGTGTGGCGGTGTCTGCCAATCTGGACGACATCACGGTCACCCATGGGCAAGAGGCGCTTACGCTTTATCAGTTCCATACCCAGCAAGCCAAGCACTACTTCTGCTCCAAATGCGGTATCTACACCTTCCACCAGCGCCGTTCAGCGCCGCATCAGTACGGGGTCAATGTCGCCTGTATCGAGGGCATGAGCCCGTTCGATTTCGCCGAGGTGCCCGTAAGCGAAGGGCGCTCTCATCCCAACGACAGGATGGATGGGCAGGCGGTGGTTGCGGGGTGGCTGCGGTATGAGGCCAATCCCGGCGCTGAGAAAGCCTGAAACGTTGCACCTAGCCGCCTATGAGCGGCTGGGGCTGTAAGACAATGCTTAATAACCTTACCGTTAGTCGGATATTCAAAAGCGCTGCTATCCACCGTCTAGCCTGCACCCTAGCGTCAGGGATAACGCTAATATTTGGTCCATGAAGGACCGCTACGCCTCGTCGTCCCGACGCTATATCTGCTGAGGAGACGACAATGAAAATAACCCTGAAACACTTAGCGTACATGGGGGCAAGCTTCACCAGTGCGCTAGCCGTGGCCGATACGGCCAGCCCCCCGGTACTGTCACCCGCTATTCCCTTCGATGTCACCGCCCAAGCGCCCTTCACCCTGGACAACCTGCAACACGATTTTGACGTGCTGTCCTGGCAAACCTTCGTCGCCCTGAACTGGCCCGCCAACGCCGACGGTAGCGCCAATACCGCGTCTAAGATCGGCGGGCCCGGCAAGACGGTTTGGGAGTCCTGGAAGGAGAGCTACGAGATTTTTCTGCCCAAGGGGCAGAAACCGGTGGCGTGGGATCAGCAGGCGCCAGTTCCTGCGGCCTGCGAGGGCAAGGGCGACCTGCCGGTGCTGCAGCAGATGGGCAAGGTCGCGGGGGTGCTCGATGAGTTCATCCAGCCCTTCAAGACGGGCCCGTTGGTCGATCAAAGCGGGACCTACACGCGCAACGCGATCATGGTCAACCAGCCGATGTTCGATGACATCGTCAACAATGGGCTGTACAGCAAGGAAGGCCAGCAGGCATTTCTGAGCAAGGCCGAAAACCGCATCGCTTTTGCCTGTGGCTCGTCAGAGGACAAGCAGGTGGGCGCAATCATGGTCAAGTCGGCGTGGAAGGTGCTCGACGCCAATGACAACCTGCAGGAATTCCACGCGGTCGACGCGTTGGTCTACACCCCAGGCAACGCCGACCCGAACAAGGGGGCAGTGATCCCCGAGTCGTGTGCGGCGCAGAAGGTGGGGCTGGTGGGCCTGCATATCGTGCACAAAACCAAGAGCGCGCCGCAGTGGGTCTGGTCGACCTTCGAACATGTGCGCAACGTGCCGGAAAAAACCACGCCTATAAACGAGCGCAAGGGGCCTTACCTGTTCTATGACGCCAAGGCTAGCGACCGGCCGGTGAACGAGCCGCCTGCGCAACCCTGGGACCCGTCGAAAAAGGCCATCCCCTCGCAGATCGTGCGTGAGGTTCCCATCACTGCGGCTACCCATCAGCTCAACGCCCAGTGGCAAGGTGCGCTCAAGGGCACAGTGTGGGCCAACTACCAGCTGATCAGCACTCAGTGGCCCACCGATGCGGCGGACGACTGCCAGGTGCCGTCGCCGACCAACCCGCTGGGCACGCCTGCACCGAACTTTCTGGCCAACGCCACGCTGGAAACCTACAACCAGGGCATCACTCCACAGGCGTCTTCCAGCTGCATGGAGTGCCACAACAACGCCACAACCTGCGTGACCCAATCACCGCGCACCAGCTTCGCCGATTTCACTTTCCTGCTTGAACGTGCTCAATCTACCGGCGCCAAGGAGTGATGCCATGAGCGACCAAAGTCTGCAGAATTTCATCGGATTGTCCGCCGTACTTACAGGCCTGTCGGCCAAGCTGCTGGCGCCCTCCATCGACCCGATCAACCTGCCGCCGGTGTTCTTCGCCACCGCCCAGCAAGGCATGGGTACCGAGGCCTTCAGCAGCTTGCTGGAGCTGTTTGCCAGCCTTCAGGGCCAAACGCCTGCGCAAATCGCCAGTGCGGTGTTGAGCAACACCAACCCGCAAATCGCTCAAGGCGCCCGTTCAATCATGAAGCTGTGGCTACTGGGCAGTTGGTACCAGCCCTATGACCTGGGCAGTGCGCGCCAAGGTGATACGCATGTGATCAGTGACCAGGCCTACAAGGAAAGCTGGGCATGGAAGATCGCTCAGTCTCACCCCATGGGCTACAGCCAGTACCACTTCGGCTACTGGGCTGAGCAGCCACCGACCCTCAAGCAATTTACCGGTGTCGACGCCAAGGAAGGGCAGCAGCCATGAGCAATGTACACACCCAGACCATCGAAACCGCCGACGTGATCGTGGTAGGCGCCGGGATGGCCGGCAGTGTCATGGCCTATCAGTTGGGCCTGGCCGGCTTGAAAGTGCTGGTGCTCGAATCGGGCCCGGCCATTCCCCCCAACCGCAGCGAGTACCTGGAGCGCTTCTACACGGCCGTGCTCAAGTCCCCGGAAGCGCCTTATCCGCCGCAGCAGAGCGAGCAGACCCCAGCCAGTCAGTTCGCGCCGCGGGCAACCATCCAAGACCTGATCACTGCTGGCAGCACAGACCCAGACAAAGCGCAGAAAAGCTACCTGGTGCAAAAAGGCCCACTGCTGTTCGCCAGCACCTATGAGCGGGTGGGCGGAGGCACCATGTGGCACTGGATGGGCACCGCGTTGCGGCTATTGCCCAATGATTTTCGCATGCACAGTGCGTATAAGGTCGGCGTCGACTGGCCAATCTCTTACGACGACCTGCAAACCGCTTACTGCCGCGCTGAGGAAGAAATGGGCGTTTCCGCCGATGTTGCGGCGCAAACCTACCTGGGCGTGACCTTCCCCCAAGGTTACCAATACAGCATGCACGGCATACCGCCGTCGCTGGTGGATCAGGGCCTGGGCAAGGGCATCGATGGCACTCAGTACCAAGGCTTCAATCTGCAGGTGCGGCAAACCCCAGCCGGGCGTAACTCACAGAACGACAATGGCCGCCGAGTCTGCGCTGGCAACACCAGTTGCACACCGATCTGCCCGATCCAGGCCAAGTACGATGCCACGGTGACCATGGCCAAGGCCTTGGATACCGGTAACGTGCGCATCCTCTATCAAACCGTGGCCAGCAAGGTGCAGGTCGATGCCAACGGCGTCACCGGTATCGACTACATCCAGTACCAAGACGACGGCACGCGCCAGAACGGTGCCGCCCAGGGCCAGCGCTATGTGATCGCCGCCCATGCCATCGAAACGCCGAAGCTGCTGCTCAATTCCGTTGGGCCCCACAGCCCCAATGGCGTTGCCAACAGCAGTGGGCAGGTTGGCATGGGGCTTTCCGACCACCCGGTGTATCTGGCCTGGGGCCTGATGCCTGAGGGCAAGCCGTTGTTCCCGTTTCGTGGGCCGCTGTCCACTTCCGGCATCGAGGACATGCGCGATGGAGCGTTCCGCAGCCAGCGCGCGGCTTGGCGGATCGAGATCGGCAATGAGGGCTGGAATTGGTCGAAGAACGATCCGTATGCAACGGTCTGTGATTTCATCGACGGCACCAACGATGCCGGCGCCAACCCCCAAAACCTGGCGTTGTCCGGCGAGGCCTTGGTGCAGCAGCTCAACAGCGTACTGACCCGCCAGTTCCGTCTGGGCTTTCTGGTCGAGCAACTGGAAAAAGACCCAGACAAAGCCCTGTGCCGGGTGGAGTTGTCGAAAGAGTTCACCGACGGCCTTGGCCTGCCTCGGCCCCAGATCACCTACGATTTTTCTGACTACACCAAGGAGGGCTTCAAGCAGGCGCGTCTGGCTGCCACGCACATCATCACCGAGCTGATGGGCGCCACCGAGCTTACCGACCTTGATCCGGACCCCAAGAAGGGGGCACAGACGGTGTTCGAATACGGTGGCCAGCACTACGCGTTCTATGGCGCAGGCCACTTGATGGGCACCTACCGTATGGGCTCGGATCGCACCAAGTCGGTGGTCGACAAAGACCAACGCAGCTGGGATCACCCCAACCTGTTCCTGGTCGGCGATGGTGTCTTCCCCACCACAGGGACGGCAAACCCGACGCTGACTATCACCGCGCTGACTTTCCAGGCCGCCGATGTGGTCGCCAGCGACCTGCTCAAGCGCACGGTGCATGTGCAGGCCAACCAGGCATGGCAGGGCACCGGTGTGCAGGTCAATGGGCAGAGCTGGCAGCTGGCGGTATGCACCGGCGGCCAATGGACTGCCAACCCGAGCACCGGGATGGTCGGCGCGGCAGGCAACCCCGGGTTGATAGCTGCGCCTGGCTATACATTGCCCGGGCAACCGGAAGGCGCGTTGATCGGGCGTATCGGCACTGGCGGTGTGCCGTTCCTGGTCGGCGACCAGGCGCAGTTGCCGCGTGGTCAGCAGGGCGAATTGCAGCTGTGCATCAACGATGACCTCACTGGGCGTTATGGGGCTGGGCTGAGTGACAACATTGGCAGCCTGACTGTGGAGGTGCGTTTCGGGGCGCTATAAGCGCTGACTTGCAACACCCCGCAATGCCACAGCGTTTTGGGGTGTTGCGCCTTGATGAGAGTTGGCGCTTGGAGGCTTCGAGGTAATGGGAAAGGGACCAAATAATGCATTTGCAGGTTGTTATGATATAACATCTGCGAATTAGAGCCGGATTAGATTCGGCCATCCAGCCCTTGCGCCAACACGCGCTCTTACCTTGTCGCTTCAGGAGCCTCCATGCGATTTACCCCGGCCTCCCTTGCCATTTTCACGGCAATGGTTACCCCTGACATTTTCGCCGACCAGACCGGCAGCTCGACCATCACCCTGGGTGAAGTGAACATCACCCACACAGCAGGCACGGCATTGAGTACGGAAAATGTGCTCACCTCGGTGGATGTGCTGGGCGGCGATCAGGTCAAGGACAAGAACGTGATGAACAGCTGGCAGTTGCTGGGCCAAATGCCAGGTATTCAGCTGACCGAAACGGGGCAGGGGGCGGAGTCGGGCAAGGTCACGTTCCGTGCGTTCAATGGCGAGGGCTACATCAATGGCATCAAGACCCTGATCGACGGGGTGCCAAGCAACGTCAACAGTGGCAACCAGCGCTTCATCGACATGATCTTCCCGCTCGACATCGAATACATCGAGGTGGTGCGCGGGACCAACGACCCGCGCTATGGGCTGCACAACATCGCAGGCAACATCAACTTCGCTACCCGCCAGGGCGGCAACTATGCCGACAGCCGCCTGACCTACGGCAGCTTCGACACCCGTGAAGTGCAGCTGGCGGTGGGCCATGAAGAGGGCAACTTCGCCCAGAACTACTTCCTGGCCAAGCAGGACAGCAATGGCTACCGTGACCACAGCAATTCCAACAAGTATTCACTGGGCGGCAAGTGGTTCGTCAGTAGCGACGAGCAGGACCTGCGTGTTGGCGTGATCGCGCGTTTGTATCACCACCAGGCTCAGGAGCCAGGTTTCCTGACCCGCCAGCAGATGCACGACAGCCGCACCCAGTCGCCAGCCAAGAACGGCAACGATGGCGATGACCGCGACATGAAGCACCTGAGCCTGCACGCCGATTGGCAGTTGGCTGACGACCTGAGCCTGAACAGTAAGCTCTACTACAACAGCTACAACGATGACCGCACCATCACCTTCACCGACTACCGCCCCGGCAATGCGCCGCGTCAGCGCAGGCAGTGGGACGAACAGCAAAGGGGCATGCTCAGCAACCTTACCTGGCGCGCCAACGACCTGGTGACCTTGGACGGCGGCATCAACTACGAAGAGCAGGACAACGCCTACCGCCGCATGCGTTATGCCTACGGCGTGCCGACCAATTTCGATGCCCCACCTGCCCGTGTGCAGGACGATGATCGCTATACCCTGCGCAATATCGGTGGCTATGTGCAGGCCGTGGTGCAGCCGACCGAATCGTTGAAGATCATCCCTGCCATGCGCGTCGACAAGTTTTCCGGCAACACCGACCTGCCCAATGGGGTCAAAGCATCGTTGCAGGATTACGGCTGGATCCGCCAGCCCAAGCTGAGCGTGATTTATAGCCTGACGCCGGAAATCGACCTGTATGCAAACTGGGGCCGGACTTTCCAGATTCTGACCGGCTCCAACGCACCGGCCTACATGACCCCAGGGCAGGCCTCTTACGACCCATCGATCAACACAGGCAAGGAAGTCGGCGTCAAGTTCCAGCCTTTTGCCGGTGCCCAGGCGCGGGTTGCCCTATGGCAGCAGGACGCCACCGACGAAGTTGCCAATATGCCCAGCACCGGCACCACGGTGGGTCTTGGCGAAACCCGGCGCCGTGGCGTGGATATGCAACTCAGCGCCCAGTTGGATGAACAGTGGACCCTGTGGGCTTCCCATGCCATCCAGGAAGCCGAGGTGGTCAAGGCCTACTCGGCAAGCGGCCAGTCGCTGGCCGGCAAGCAGGTGTTTTCGACCCCGCGTTACATCAGCAATCTGGGCGCCGACTACCGCTATAACGATGACTGGAAGTTCGGCATGCAAGGTCGTGCCCAAGGTAGTTACTACATCGATGAGCTGAACGAGCAAGGCAAATACGGAGGCTTCGTGGTGGTGGACGCCAGTGTCAGCTACCGCATCAATGCGTCCACCAGCGTGGACTTGCAGGTCAAGAACCTGCTCGATCGTCAGTACGCCTACGTCTGGTACGACAATTTCTTCTGGGGAGGCGATGACCAGGCCATGTTCTCCCCGGCACCTGGCCGTTCGGCATTCGTGTCGCTCAACATGAGTTTGTGATCATCAGGCCTCGCCAGAGCGCTTGCCAATGTCTCTGGATGACCGTTCAGCGGGCCAGATAGTACTGTTTTGCAGCCTACTGGCCACCGACATGCCCACCTTGTGTGGGCATTTTTTGTGCATATTTCAGAAACGAAGCGCTCTGGCCCGCTGTCTTTAACTGAGAAGGCGGGCGTCGTACTGCCTTATCGCGTAAAGTGCTCACCTGGGCGTCATGCGCAGATGGGTATTGGGTTCGAGCTGCGGGGGCATGGATGCGCAGCGGACCACTTGCACTGGCACTATTCTCCTAACACTCGGGCGTGCGATCGATGCCGGCCCGACGGCGAACGACACCAGGGTATGTATGAGTCTGCAAAAGCGTAACAATGTGCATATCGAGGGCGAAGGTAACGTCACGCTGCTTCTGGCCCATGGGTTTGGCTGTGATCAGTCGATGTGGAGGTTATTGCTGCCACATTTCTCTGCTCGGATGCGCGTCATTACCTTCGACCTGACCGGCGCGGGGCAATCTGACCTACACGCTTACGATCGGCAAAAGTATGGTTCGCTCTGGGCTCACGCCATTGATCTGAACGCCATTATCGATGAGTACGGTCAAGGCCCGGTGATCGTGGTCGGGCATTCGGTAAGCGCTATGATTGCCTTGCTGGCCGAACGGCTGCTGCCTGGCCGGCTGGCCGGTTTGGTGATGATCGGTGGCTCGCCGTGTTACGTGAACACCGATGACTACGTCGGTGGTTTCTCGCTGGATGAGGTGCAGGGGCTGCTCTCTGCCATCGACGAAAACTACCTCGGTTGGTCCAGCACCATGGCGCCTGTGCTGATGGGCACGTCCGGGGAGCCTGCGCTGCAGGACGAATTGCTCAGCAGCTTTGGCCGCACCGATGCGCAGATCGCCCGGCATTTTGCCCGTGTGATCTTTATGTCCGACCATCGCCAGGATGCGATCGGGCTGCACTTACCTACGTTGATTCTGCAAAGCCGGGAAGACCCGGTGGTGCCGGTAGCCGTGGGGCATTACTTGCAACGAAGTCTGCCCAACAGTCAGTTGGTGCTGATCGAGAACTTGGGCCATTACCCGCAGTTGAGCGCGCCCAGTGCGTGCACTGCGGCGATGGAGGATTTTTTCGCCAAGCTCGGCTTTGGCCATGAATGACCCCGCCTCGCTGTACTCGGAACAGTACTTCGACTGTGCCCCCTGTGGCTTGGTGGTCATGGAGGCCGACGGAACGTTGCTGCGCTGCAATGCGACATTGAGCAACTGGCTGGGCTACGACAACGACAGCTTGCTGCTGCGCAGTTTTGACCAGTTACTGACGCTGGCGGGGCGCACGTTCCAGCTCACGCACTGGGGCCCTTTGCTGAACATGCAAGGCTCGGTGTCCGAGGTCAAGATTGGCCTCTGCCACCGTGAAGGTCATGTGGTGGCCATGCTGCTCAACGCAGTAAGGCGTGAAACATCCGAGGGGGTGCGTTATCAGCTGGCGCTGTTCAGCACCACTGAACGTGACCGCAACGAGCATCTGGTGTTTCAAGCCATGCAGCGTGCCGAGGAGCTGCTGGCACAAAAGGTCAGCGCAGAGCAGGCGTTGCAGCGTGCTCAGGATGAACTGGCCGCCGCTTACGCCCAAGCCCAGCAGCGTGCGTTACACGCCGAGCAGATGGTCGCCGTCGCCAGCCACGACCTGAAAAACCCCATGACAGCCATCAAGATGGCAGCCCAGTTGCTGGCACGCGATGCCCACAGTGACCGAGCCTGTCGGCTGCTTTCGAGCATTAGCACATCGGCCGAGCGGGCCCAGCGCATGGTCGTCGACCTGCTGGACTTCGCTTCGATCAGGCTGGGGCAGGGCCTCAGCGTGCGGCGGCGAAACGTGGATTTGCTCGAAGCGGTGGACCAGTGCGTAGGCGAGCTCAGGATAGCCTTGGGCAATACCTGCATCCGTCACCTTTCGCGAGGGCGAGGTCAGCTCGAGGTGGACCATGACCGGTTGCACCAGATGATCGGCAACCTGGTCGCCAACAGCGCGGCTTATGGCGACATGCGCTTCCCCATCACCATCACCACTGATTTCAGCGACGAAGGGGTTGCCCTGAGCGTGCACAATCACGGCCCTTGCATCGCCCAAGAGCTGCTGCCGGTGTTGTTCGAGCCCATGACTCGCGGCAGTTGCCAGCCCGCTGCGCTGCGCTCGGTCGGGCTGGGTCTGTTCATCGTCAAGCAGATCGTCGAAGCGCACGGGGGGCGTATCAGCATGACGTCCAACCCGGTCTATGGCACGACATTCTCGATTTTTCTGCCCGCTTGATTGGCGCGCTCGGTCAAGCTCGCGCAGCAGCGGGCCGGGTGTTAGATCGAGCGTTGGTTCACCCGCTTGGACAGCGCCTCAGCGCTTTCTTTACGTTCGCTATAGCGGTCCAGCAGGTAGGCATCGCGGCCACGCAGCAGCAGCGTAAACTTCATCAACTCCTCCATCACATCGACTACCCGGTCGTAGTAGGAAGAGGGCTTCATGCGATCGTTTTCATCGAACTCCAGAAATGCCTTGGGCACCGATGATTGGTTGGGAATCGTCATCATACGCATCCATCGGCCCAGCACACGCATCTGGTTGAGAGCGTTGAACGACTGTGAGCCGCCACACACCTGCATGACCGCCAGGGTCTTGCCCTGGGAAGGCCTTACCGCGCCAAGGGCCAGGGGTATCCAGTCGATCTGCGCCTTGAATACAGCGGACATCGCGCCATGCCGCTCGGGGGAGCACCACACCTGGCCTTCGGACCACAGCACCAGCTCGCGCAATTGCTGAACCTTTGGGTGTTCGACGGGGGCATCGTCGGGCAGTGGCAAACCGCAGGGGTCAAAGATGATGGTCTCGGCACCCATCAGTTCCAGGATGCGTGCCGCTTCCTGAGTCAGCAGGCGGCTGAACGAGCGCTCTCGGGTCGAGCCATACAGCAGCAGGATGCGCGGCTTGTGGGTGGGCGTGGCTTGTTCGTTGAGCTTCTCGCAGGTTGGGGCGTCGAACAATTGCAGATCCAGGTTGGGCAAATCACCTGGGTGTTGGGCGGTCAGTTCAGTCATCACAGTTCACCTATCCGGTCCAGCGCCTGCTTGAGCTCTGTGGGTTCGAGCGCGCCATGGTTGAGGGCGAAGAAGGCAGCAAAGCGCAGGCGGATATGGTTGACGGTGGCATCGAAAGCCGCCTGGATTTGTTCATCGCTGCCATCGACCTCGGAAGGGTCGGCCAGGCCCCAGTGGCTTTTTATCGATGGCCCGAAATAGACCGGGCAGGGCTCGCCACTGGCTTTGTCGCAAACGGTGATCACGATATCGGGTGGGCTATCTTGAAACTGCTCAGAGCCTTTGCTGTGCAGCGCTGTGGTATCGACCCCCAAGCTCTGCAGCGTGCTGAGTGCTCGGGGGTTCAAGCGGCCGCTGGGGAAGCTGCCGGAGCTGACAGCGGTCATGCCCGGCGGCGCTACGTGGTTGAACAGGCCTTCGGACAGTACGCTGCGGCAACTGTTGGCGGTACACATGAACAGCACTTTCATCGATGGCTCCTAGGCGTGGAGGCTCAGCCGCAAGGCCAGCGCGGCCAGGGTCACGAGCAGGATGGGCAGGGTGAGCACAGTGCCCACCTTGAAGTAGTAACCCCAGGTGATGCGAATGTTCTTCTGCGCAAGCACATGCAGCCACAGCAAGGTTGCCAGGCTGCCGATGGGGGTGAATTTCGGGCCCAGGTCGCAGCCGATCACGTTGGCGTAGACCATGGCATCGTGGATCAGGCCCGTGGCATTGCTGCCCTGGATCGAGAGCGCGCCAATGAGCACGCTGGGCAGGTTGTTCATCACCGATGAAAGCAGTGCGGCGGCTACCCCTGTACCCAGGGTCGCGGCCCACAGGCCGTGCTCGGCTAAGTAGCTGAAAAGCTCAGCAAGGGCATCGGTCAGGCCCGCATTGCGCAAGCCGTACACAACCAGGTACATGCCCAGTGAGAACACCACGATCTGCCAGGGAGCATGCTTGATCACCCGGCGCGTGGAGATGACATGGCCACGGCCGGCGATGACCAGCAGGATAACGGCGCACAAGGCGGCCACAACGCTGACCGGCACGCCCAGCGGCTCCAACGCGAACAGCCCGGCCAGCAGCAGGCCCAGTACCCACCAGCCGGCGATGAAGGTAGCCCGGTCACGAATGGCCAGCGCCGGTACATCCAGCTGCTCTGGGGCGTATTGGGCCGGGATGTCTTTGCGGTAGAACAGCCATAGCATCAACAGGGTGGCGGCGACGCTCACCAGGTTCACCGGCCACATCACCGAAGCGTACTGGCCAAAGCCCACGCCGAAGAAGTCGGCCGAGACGATGTTCACCAGGTTGGACACGATCATGGGCAGGCTTGCCGTGTCGGCGATGAACCCCGCCGCCATGACGAACGCCAGGGTGGAGGCGGGGCCAAAGCGCAGCGCGGTCAGCATGGCGATGACGATGGGCGTGAGGATCAATGCCGCACCGTCGTTGGCGAACAGCGCAGATACCGCCGCGCCCAGTAGCACCATCAATGCGAACAGTCGCCCCCCGTGCCCCCGGCCCCAGCGCGCCATGTGCAGGGCCGCCCATTCGAAGAACCCGGCTTCATCGAGCAACAGGCTGATGATGATGATCGCGATGAAGGTGGCCGTCGCGTTCCATACGATATGCCACACCGCTGGAATGTCGCCGAGGCTTACTACCCCCGTGAGCAGAGCCAGCACTGCGCCGGCAACGGCGCTCCAGCCAACCCCCAGGCCCTTGGGTTGCCAGATGACCAAGGTGAGTGTGAAAACGAAGATCAGAGCAGCAGTCAGCATCTGTGGACCTCAGCAGCAGGCGGTTTGGCGAATGGGACGGTCTTGCATCGAAGCCAGGCGCCCTTGGTCGTTGTCCACCCAGGCCCGATGGGCCTGAAGCGTCAACTCCAGTACGCCTTTGATCCACTCAGGCAGCTCAGGGTGCAATCGGTAGTAGATCCATTGCCCCTGTCGGCGATCCTCCAGCAGCCCGCAGGCGCGAAGTTGTGCCAGATGACGCGACACCTTTGGTTGTTTGTCATCCAGGGCCCAGATCAGTTCGCATACGCACAGCTCTCCTTCGGCAAGGAGCATCAGCATGATGCGCGCGCGGGTTTCATCACCGAGGCATTTGAATACAGCGGAAGGAGTGAGAGACATTAAAGCCCTATATGCGTTAATGCGAATATTCGAATTAACGCATATAAAGGTTGTTTTGCCTAGCTTGCGGATCGGCACGTTAACGGTGTCATCGAATCTGGGCTTTACCCATCGTCAATCTGGTAATCCTGCCAACCGCAAGCCTTCGGCGAACCGTGCCAAGTCCTCATCACGATGTATCGGCAACCATTGCCTCAAGGTCGATACCCGAAACTTTGGGTCCAGCGCGCGCAAGCGTTGCATGGCCTGCTCGGCAGCGGGCATTCGCCCGGCGCATGCATGGCTTGCCGCCAGCACTGCCACCGCCGCCAGCAGACTGGGCAGATCGATCAGTGCCTTTTCTGCCCATTCCACAGCCTCTTCCAGCTGCCCAGCAAAGAAGTGTGCCAATGCCATGCCCACTTGCATGCGAAACATTTCCGGGTCCAGCGGGCTCAGCCGTGCGGCGTGCTGGAGATTTGCGATGGCGGTCTGCGCTTCGCCCCGTAGCACCCGTAGCATGCCGCCCAAATACCAGGCTGGCGCCAGATTGGGGTTGAGCAGGCGCGCGCGGTCGAGCAAGGCGATGCCACCGTCCAGGTCGCCTGTCAGGTGCCCCAGGGCATGGCCGCCGCGGGTCAACGCCACGGCATCGTCCCGCCCCAGTGCCACGGCCAGGCGTGCCAGGCGGGCGCCTTCGGCAATTTCCTTGGCGCGCTCGTCCATCCAGCCATTGAGCTTGCGCCAGAAATAGCACCAAGCCGCCATGGCATGGGCCGATGCGAACTCTGGATCAAGCTCGATAGCTTGGTAAAACAGCGGCAATGCTTCGGCAATCGCCTCACGGCTGCCGTCATGTAGCTTGGCGGTACCACGCAGGTAATAGTCATAAGCGCACAAGCTTTCGGTGGCTTTGCGCTTGGCCCGATCGATCTCGGCCCGCTCAAGCTGCGGAGCAATCGCGCCTACCACGCTTTCGGCTACTTGGTCCTGGAGTTCGAACACGTCGTCCAAACGGCCCTCGAAACGCTCTGCCCAAAGGTGTTCGCCCGTAGAGGCGTCGATCAACTGGCCGGTAATACGCACTCGGTTGCCTGCTTTGCGCACACTGCCTTCAAGTACATAGCGCACACCAAGTGTCCGGCCCACCTGCTGGATGTCGACACTCCGGCCTTTGAAGGTAAAGCTGGAATTGCGCGCAATGACGAACAGCCAACGGATGCGTGACAGGGCTGCGATGATGTCCTCGACCATACCATCGGCGAAGTAGTCCTGCTCCGGGTCACCGCTGAGGTTATGAAAGGGCAGCACGGTGATCGAGGGTTTGTCGGGTAATGCGAGCCCGATGCCGCCCCCGCGCGGTTCGGCTGCCGATGGCTGGGGGTTGCTGGCCCGTTCCCTGACCTGCCCCACGAAACGATACCCTTTGCGTGCCACGGTGCGGAGCAACCGCTGATCCTCGCCGGAGTCGCCGATGGCCCTGCGCACGGCGTTGATATGGCTGCTGATGGTCGATTCGCAGACGATCTTGCCACTCCATACACGGGTCAGCAGCTCATCGCGGCCCATCACTCGGTCGCGGTGGCTGACCAGTTGCAAAAGCAGATCGAACACTTGAGGGCCGATGTTCACGGCCTGGCCGCACTGGGTGAGCTCTCTGCGCTGCTCATCTAGCACATAGTCGTCAAACTCGAATGGCACGATGTGTCCCTCGCAAGCCCTGGTTCTTGTGTTCGAGGCCACTGTTCACGGGCATGGGTCGATCATACGGCAGCACATTGACCGCTGCACACGGCACAGTTCGCATTGAACAGTTTGGACGCGTTTTCAACGGTTTTTGAAAGCAAATTCCCTTCGTCAACAAGGACACCACCCAGCATTGGGCGCACGCTTGAACCATGACGGCCGCAAATGCATGCGGTCCAGTGTGGAGAGCGTGTATGAAAATCGTGGTTATCGGCGGCACCGGCCTTATTGGCTCGAAGCTGGTAAGCAGCCTGGCTGGGCAAGGGCATGAGGCTTTGGCAGCGGCGCCCAGCACCGGTGTGAACAGCATCACCCGCGAGGGATTGGCCGAGGCAATGAGCGGCGCGGCTGTGGTGGTGGATGTCAGCAATGCGCCGTCTTGGGAGGACCAAGCTGTGTTGCAGTTCTTCCAAGCGTCCACTGGCAACTTGCTGGCGGCAGAGAAAGCGGCAGGGGTGAAACACCATGTCGTGCTGTCAATAGTGGGCAGTGAGCGGCTTCCCGAGAATGGCTATTTCCGGGCCAAGGTCGCCCAGGAGGAGCTGATCAAGCAGTCTGGTGTGCCCTATACCGTGGTGCGCGCCACCCAGTTCTTCGAATTTGTTCAGGGCATTGCCGAGGCCGGCGCTGTTGGGCAAGAGGTGCACTTGTCCCCGGCGTTGTTCCAGCCGGTCGCATCGGACGATGTCGTTGCCGCGCTTACCGATGTGGTGCTGGCGCAACCGGCCAACGGCACTCTCGAGGTTGCAGGGCCCCAGGCAATACCGTTGGATGAAATGGCGCGGCGCTTGCTGCAGGTGCGGGGTGATTCACGCAAGGTGGTCGCGGATGTGCATGCACGCTACTTCGGCGCCGAGCTTGACGATAAATCACTCACCCCCGGTGCGGGAGCGCGCCTTGGCCTTGTGCATTTCGAAGATTGGCTGGCTGGAAACTGAACCCGGCTCACGCATCCCCCATTCAAGGAACACTACTATGTTCAATCGTCACCTCTTGGCCTTCGCATTTGCCGCCCTGACAATCACTCCAGCGCTGGCGGCTGAGCGCCCAGTCAGCAAGGTTACCGTGGTTTTTGATCACCCCCTGCCAAACGTGCCTGGCAAAAGCATGCGTGGGGTGATAGTCGACTATGCCCCGGGCGCGGCATCACCCGCGCATCGCCACCCACAGTCGGCCTTTATCTATGCAACCGTGCTCGAAGGTGAAGTGCGCAGCAGCGTCAACGGCGAGCCGGCCAAAGTCTACAAACCCGGCGAAAACTGGTACGAGGCGCCAGGCGCATTCCATGGGGTCAGCGCTAATGCCAGCGACAGCAAACCCGCCAAGCTCATGGCTGTGTTCGTGCTCGACAGCGATGAGAAGGTCTTGGTCACGCCGAGCGAAAAGTAAAAAACCAAAACCTGGCCAGACTAGCAAACTCAAGCAGCCGCCAGCTTTAGGCTGGCGGCGCTGCTAAGGTAAGCACCTCGACGATCGAACATGAGGTTCAAGATGCTTTCGCACACGCAGATCATTGCCCGAAACCGTGACGCCTGGAATGCGTCGGCCGATCAGCACAGGCGCAGCGCCGAATGGCTTCGGCTAGTCGACGCCGTGCAGAACAAAAGCTTCTCGTGCCTGGACTCGACCTTGACCGAGCAATTGCAGCAGGTGGGCATCGCCGCAAAGGCGGTCATCCAGTTGGGCTGCAACAACGGCCGCGAAGCGCTGTCGCTCTTTGCGCTGGGGGCATCGGAGGTGGTAGGTGTGGACCAGTCCTCGGCGTTTCTCGAGCAAGCGCGGCTGTTGGCCGAACAATCCCCGTATTCACCTGAGTTCGTCGAGGCCGATATCCACGGGCTGGCGGCCAATCTCGACGAGCGCTTCGATGTCGCCCTGATCACCATTGGCGTATTGAACTGGATGCCGGACCTCGGCGCCTTTTTCCATCATGTTGCCAGGGTGCTGAAACCAGGCGGCACGTTGGTAATCTATGAAACGCACCCGTTTCTGGAAATGCTCGACCCTCAAGCCAGCGACCCTTGGCGTATCAGCAGTTGTTACTTCCAAACCGACCCGGTGGTTGAAACCGGTGCAATCGTCTATGAAGGCACCGGCGAGCAGAATGATCTGCAGTCCTACTGGCATATCCACCGAGTGGGCGATGTGCTGGCCGGTGTCATCGGCGCAGGGCTGCAGCTGCGTGCTTTCAACGAGTACCCGCATTCCAATCGGGAAGACATCTACGCGATTTATGAGCAAAACGCGTTGCGCATACCCATGTGCTACGTGCTGGTTGCAGGCAAGTGACCTACCGCACCAGCCTTGGGATGATTCGAACATAAATCAGCTCACTGACAAGCTCTATCAATGTCTGAGTAATCACAGCTGCGGCCGCCAGGCCGCCCAGGCCCTCCGGCAACGCCAGGGCCAATGGCAGCACCACCAGCGAGTTGCGTGTCGCGGCGCTGAAGGTGACCGAGCGTGCCTGGGCTACCGGCAGGCGCAGCAGGCGCGCTGAGGCCAAGCCCAGCAGTGGCGCCAGCAGCATAAAACTGATGTATACCGGGATCACCGGCAGCAACTGGTCAAAATCCCGCAACACCAGGGCAATCTGCGAAGCGACCACAGCCACTAGCACCAACGCCATGGCCGGCACTGGCATCCACGCCCAGGCCTCGTTCCATGCCGCTACCATACGGTGGCGGCGGGCACTAACGTTCGTAAGAATGGCCAGCGCCATCGGCAACACGATCAGCAGCACGAACGCCTCCACGAAGGGGGTGATGCTGACCACCACCGCGCTGCTGTCGCCCAGCAGAAGGGTGAGGTACAGCGGCAGCAGCACCAGCTGCGCCAGTAACAGTACTGGCGTTGCGGCCAGGGTCAGGCGCGCATCGCCTTTGCCAATGTGAGTAAACACCACTACGTAGTCGATACAGGGTGTAAGCAACACCATCAGGGCGCCGATCAGGATCGCCGGGTGTTCGTCCAGGCCGCGGGTCAGTGCCCACACCAGCAGCGGCATGAGGATGAAATTGGCGACCAGCAGCGCGGCCATGAAGCGGCGGTTGCTCAGACTCTGCCGCACGTCGAGGAAGGGGATCTGCAGAAACATCGCATACATCAGGACGGCGATGGCGGGGGTGACCAGCAGGTGAAGATGCTGAGCAGCATCAGTCGCCAGTAGGCCGAAAACCACGGCGGCCACTACGGCGGCAAAATAGAGGGGGATCTGCTGGCTTTCGAGTTGCTCTCTGGTCAAATGGGTGGCCTGTGCTTGGAAATGGTCATCGGTGCACAGGGTAATACGCGCCGGCGTCGAGTGGGCAGTGATTACATGGCCCAGCTCGCGCCGCCAGCGCTTTGAGGTCAGCCTGGATTGAGCCAGTCCACGCCGCGTTCGAGAATGATCAGGTTTAGGGTGCTGGAGTGGGCTGCGGGGTAGCAGGCCAGAAATCCACCCACTGGAAACAACCCATGTACCTCCAGTGGGTGCCCATCTGGGTTGGTCGCGCGAATATCGCACTGGTTTTCACTGACCTGGTAAACGTCGAACGGTGCATCGCGTTGCGCGTCTATGAGTTGCCACTGGGTGGGGTAGGTAGGCTTGGTCGGTTGCACGTTCACCAGACCATCGGCAGTGGTGAATACTCCTTTGCCGAAGTGCGGCCCGCTTCGCAGATAAATACGGTAGCCCGCTTGGCTGTAGCGAAAGTACAGCAACAGCGTCGGCGGCTGGGGGGCTTTGTCGAAGCTGATCAGCCCGAGCTCCTGCTCATGGCTCCAGTCTTTGTCCAGTGCATCGAGCATGCCCAGGGTATGGGTGCCATTCACCCCGTAGGCTGGAAGCTTATGTGGGCTGGCGAGCACTACTGGCCCTGTGGTCATGTTGCCCAGCACGTTGACCGGGTAACCGTCCACCTGCAGGTTGGCAGTGAATGAGCGTTCTACATCAGTAGGCATGAGGCCCTCCGCTAGGGCAGCTGATCGAGGCCCCAAGGTAGTCCCCATGCGACGGCGGCCCCACCTGGAACCTGTACCGCACGGCAAGATGAAACGAAAAAGCCCGGCACATGGCCGGGCTTCCTCACATCAGGCGTTCGCCAATCAGTTGCCGTATACCGGCAGCTTCTTGCAGATGGCTTTTACCTTCTCGCGCACAGCGTCGATCACCGTTTCGTTGTTCAGGTCGGCCAGGATGTCGCAGATCCAGCCGGCCAGCTCGCGGCATTCGGCTTCCTTGAAACCACGGGTGGTCACAGCTGGGGTGCCGAAACGCAGGCCCGAGGTGACGAACGGAGAACGTGGGTCGTTCGGGACCGAGTTCTTGTTCACGGTGATGAAGGCTTTGCCCAGGGCAGCGTCTGCATCTTTACCGGAGATTTCCTGCTTGATCAGCGACAACAGGAACAGGTGGTTCTGGGTACCACCGGATACCACATCGAAACCACGCTCGATGAACACTTCGGCCATGGCCTGGGCGTTTTTCACTACCTGCTGCTGGTAAGCCTTGAACTCAGGCTGCAGGGCTTCCTTGAAGCAGATGGCCTTGGCAGCGATCACGTGCTCCAGCGGGCCACCCTGGGCACCAGGGAAGACGGCGGAGTTCAGCTTCTTCTCGATCTCTTCGTTCTTGCGAGCGAGGATCAGGCCACCACGTGGGCCGCGCAGGGTCTTGTGAGTGGTGGTGGTGACCACGTCGGCGAATGGCACTGGGTTCGGGTAGACGCCAGCGGCAACCAGGCCGGCAACGTGGGCCATGTCGACGAACAGGTAGGCACCGACCTTGTCGGCGATGGCGCGGAAGCGGGCGAAGTCCAGAACCTGCGAGTAGGCCGAGAAGCCGGCAACGATCATTTTCGGCTTGTGCTCGACGGCCAGGCGCTCGACTTCGTCGTAGTCGATCAGGCCGTTGCCGTCGATGCCGTACTGGATGGCGTTGTACAGCTTGCCCGAAGAGCTGACCGAAGCACCGTGGGTCAGGTGGCCGCCGTGGGCCAGGCTCATGCCCAGGATGGTGTCACCGGCCGACAGCAGCGCCAGGTAGACCGCGGCGTTGGCTTGCGAGCCTGCGTGTGGCTGAACGTTGGCGTAGTCAGCGCCGAACAGCTCCTTGGCACGGTCGATGGCCAGTTGCTCGACCACGTCGACGTATTCGCAGCCACCGTAGTAGCGCTTGCCTGGGTAGCCTTCGGCGTACTTGTTGGTCAGGACCGAGCCCTGGGCTTCCATGACTGCCGGGCTGGTGTAGTTTTCCGAAGCGATCAGCTCGATATGCTCTTCCTGGCGCAGGGCTTCTTGCTGCATGGCTTCGAAGAGCTCGGCGTCGTACTTGGCAATGGTCAAATCACGGCTGAACATGGCGGTCCTCAAGGATCGGGGTAATTTGGGGGGGCATTCTAACCGATTGATCCGCGCCTGGCATATGAAGTGGCATCAAGTCGCGGACCAATGGGCTTCATGTTGCATCCCGCGCCGTGTCTGGGCTGGCTGGTCACGGGAGTTGACTTTTGAGTCCGTTTTTTTGCCCAGGATTTAGCCATGACGCGGGCTTTGTGCGGGGTTTGCGCGAAGCCTGCGGCGCGGTGGATCGCAGCGGCTGCGTCGATGTTCGCGGGGCCTGCGCAGCCAGGACATTTACTCCCACTGCACTGTACTGTTCACTGAAACATGAACAGCGTTTCGTTGGAGAACTGCGCCTCGAACTGATGGGCCGGCATCGGCCGCCCGAACAGGTAGCCCTGGACTTCGTCGCAGCCATGCTCGCGCAGGAACTCCAGTTGTTCATGGGTCTCGACACCTTCGGCGATCACCGCCAGGTTCAGGCTGTGGGCCATGGCGATGATAGCCCGAGCGATCTGCGCGTCCTGCTCGCCTTCGGGCAGGCCGTCGACGAACGTGCGGTCAATTTTCAGCACGTCGATTGGGAACTGCTTGAGGTAGTTCAGCGACGAGTAACCGGTGCCGAAGTCGTCGACCGCGATGCTCAGGCCCAGGTTCTTCAGGCTGGCCAGAATCTGCATTGCTTCATCGACTTCACGCATCAGGATGCTTTCGGTCAGCTCCAGCTCCAGGCACGCCGGTGGCAGGTTGGTTTCCTCGAGAATGGTTGCGATACGCGTGCCCAGTTGGCCATCGGAGAATTGCCGCGCCGAGATGTTCACCGACACCTTCGGCACACGTACCTTGTTCTTGTGCCAGTGCTTGAGCTGGCGGCTGGCCTCGCGCAGCACCCAGTCGCCAACATCCACCACCAGCCCCAACTCTTCGATGACCGGGATGAAATCCCCAGGCGGTACCAGCCCTCGAGTCGGGTGGCGCCAGCGCAGCAGCGCCTCGGCACCGGTAAGGCGCTTGCCGTCACCGCTGAACTGCGGCTGGTAATAGAGGATGAACTCGTTCTGTTCCAAGGCGTGCCGCAGGTCGCTTTCCAGCTCCAGGCGCTCCAGGGCGCTGGCGTTCATTTCGGTCTGATAGAACTGGAAGTTGTTCTTGCCGCGCTCTTTGGCGTGGTACATGGCGGTGTCGGCGTTCTTCATCAACTGGCTCAGCTCGTTGCCATCCTGCGGGCTGAGTGCAATACCGATGCTGGCGGTGACGAAAAACTCACGGCCTTCGAGCACGAACGGCCGCACCAGGCCGCCGAGGATGTTTTCGGCAACATGAATGGCCCGGTTCAAGGCCATGTCACGGGTGGCGCGTGGTTGCAGCAGTAAGGTGAACTCGTCGCCGCCCATGCGCGCCACTGTATCGTCTTCGTCGACGCAGGCCAGCAGGCGCAGAGCCATGTCCTTGAGCATGCGGTCGCCTGCCGCATGGCCCAGGGAGTCGTTGATCGGCTTGAAGCGGTCCAGGTCAAGGAACATCAGCACAACCCAAGACTTCTGCCGCTCGGCCTGTTGCAGCGCGGTGTGCAGCCGGTCCTGGAACAACGTGCGGTTGGGTAGGTGCGTCAGGGCGTCGTAGTAGGCCAGGCGATGAATGCGCTGTTCGCTAGCCTTGCGCTCGCTGATGTCGGTGAAAAAGCATACATAGCTGGCCAGGTCGCCCTCGTCGTCCAGCACCGCGGTGATGCCGACCCAGGCTGGGTAGCGGTCGCCGTCGCGGCGCTTGAGCCACACTTCGCCTTCCCAGCTGCCGCGCTGGTGAAGTTGCTTGAGTACGTAGCGCAAGTGGCTTTCCTGCTGGTCCTCGACCACCAGCATGGCCGGCAACTGGTCGAGCACATCGCTGACCGCGTAGCCGCTGACCCGGCTGAATGCTTCGTTGGCCTGCACGATGTAACCTGCTGGGTCGGTGATGAGGATCGCCGAGGTGGAATGCTCGAAAACCGTCGCGGCCATGCGCAGGTCTTTTTCCGCACGGCGTTGCTGGCTGATGTCACGGCCAACCCCAAGCACGCCCTGGAAGCGTTGCTGATCGTCCCACACCAGCACCAGCCGCAGTTCGATGGGGATTTTGCGGCCATCGGCGCGCATGCAGTCGAACAAGAACAGCTGCGTTGGCAGCTGGCTGCGCAGACGCTCCAACAGTTCGCTGTCACCCAAGGCTTTGCTCACCCGCTCCATCAGGCTGTAGATGCCGGTGAGCTGGGCGGGATTGGCGATGATCGATTGCCAGCCGTTGGCGAAGATCCACTCGGCCTGGTAGCCCAGCACGGCCTGCACCGAAGGGCTGAGGTAGTTCAGTTGCAGGCGGCTGTCGGTGGAAAAGATAACGTCGCTGATGCTTTCGGCAAGCATGCGATAGCGTTGTTCGCTGTCGCGCAGCGACTGGCTGGCCTCGATCTGCACCGTGACATCCTTGCCTATGCCGATGATGCGGGTCACCAAGCCTTCTTCATCGCGGGTCAGCACCTGCTCGCGAATCTCGTAGCAGCGCCAGCCACCGTCATGGTGGCGGAAGCGCAGTTGCGTGTGCAGCGACTGGCTGGGGGCAAGATCGCGTTGTTGCTGACGCAGCGCCCGGTAGTGCTCGGCATCTTCAGGGTGCAGCAGCAACTCCCAGAAACGATCGCCCATCTGGGCAAGCTGGGTGCGGTCGTAGCCCAGGGTTTGGCCCAGGTGACGGTTGCTGAAGATCATTCGCTGGCTAAGCACGTCCTGCACGTAGAGCTGGTCCGGCACGGTACGCACCACGTCGGACCAGAAGCTTTCACGCTCCAGCAACGACAGTTCTACCTGTTTGCGGCTGGTGATATCGCTGATGCTCAGGATCACCGCCTGATAGTCGCGACGCTCTTGTGGCAGGCGCGCCATCAGCCACAGGTGCAGCTCGCCACCCAGCGGCGCGGACAGGCGCACTTCAAGTTCCAGGGTTGGGCGTTGCTCGATCAGCGCGTCGATCAGTTGCATGCCCACGCTTTCACGGCCGTCTCCGCTGCCGTCGATCAAGCGTTGCCAAGCCCCTTCGTGACATTGCACGTTGAGCAGGTGGCGCGCCACCTGGTTGATCTCGGTGATCTTGAGCTCTTGCAGCAGCGCACGGCGCAAACCAGGGTCCAGTGCCAGGCTTTGCTTGAGCCCGGCCAGGTTGCGCAGATGATAGCGGTCAAGCTGCCCAGGCAGGCTCGACAGGTCGAGCACGCACAGCGCTACGCCTGTGCCTTCGAAGATTTCGTGGTAGCGCCGACGGTCCTCGTGCAAGGCACGCTGGCGCCGGCGCATGCTGATCAGCGCCAACACCGGCAGCAGGGCACAGAGCAGCGCCAGCAGGCACTTGCCAATCAGGGCTGGCAGCAGGTTCTTCCGAGCCTGGCCGGCGTCGAACAGGCCGCGCAACTGCCAGGTGCTGTTGTCGATGAAGGCGAGCATCACGCTTTGCAGCGGCTCATCACTGGTTTGTACCGGAGCATGGCGTTCCAGTACCTCGCCGGTGCGGCTGTTTTCCAGCAGCCAGAGTGGATGCCCAGGGCTATCCAGGTGGGTAGTGAGCACTTGGTAATAGTTAGGTGACAGGCGCAGCAGCCAGTAGCCGCGGCCTTGTTCGGTCGTCTGACGCAGCAGCAGGTAGAGGGTGCGATTGTCTGCGGCGTTGGTGTAGAAAAAATTCCGGCCTTGACTCAACCCCAGCAGCTCGTCAATGAACTGGCGGTCGGGGCTGCCCTCCAGGCTGTCGCTGCGTACCTGCCCAGCCTCGTCCAGCCACGCCAGGTCCTGCAGATCAGACAGGCGCTCGCGCAGTGTGGCCAGCAGACTGGGCATCGCATCGGCCGCCGGTGCTTTGACGTAAGGCTGGAGCACAGTGAGGGCCTGCTGGGCTTTGAGCGCCATGTTCAGGCCCAGGTGGTCGGCGAGTTCTGCACTGGCATTGAGGTGCTGCAGGCGCTGGTCGTCCTGGGTGTGGCGGAACTGCGCGAGCAGTTGCCACAGCAGCAACCCCAGCAGGATCAATGCCAGCAGGGCCAACGCACCTTTGACCGAACCCCGCAGCGAAGCGACTGGGGCCGACGGAGCGGGGCGCAGCAGGGTCGAAGGTTTGAGATTGGTCAAGCGTTGGTCCTGCGATTGGGCTGGCGATGGCAGGGTAGGAACATGCACGGTATATGCCGGTGTCTGCACGAGCCTTGACCGTGAGGGCGCACTATAAAGCCGGACATTCGAACGGGCTAGCATGCCTGTGATTGTGGCAATGTGCCAGCTCGATTGTCCGAGGCCGATGGTCGTCGTGCTGCGCAGCCGTTCGGCAAGCCCCTGCATCCTGTGCGAGAATGCCGCCCGCTTCAATGACAACGTATCGGAGATGTTCCGTTTTGGTTACTCACTTTTCCACCAATGGCCTCGATTCCGCCTGTGGGCGCAGCAGTCAGACCCTTGTCAGCACTGCCGTGACCACGGACGTATCCTGCAAATCCTGCCAGCGTTCGCTGGGTAAACCCGAGGCGGCAGGGGCCGCGAAAAACAAGACACCCTCACTGGCTGAGCTGCGCAAGACTGCCAAGGCACAGGTGACGGTCGAAAAGGTGCCTGTGGCGGGCATGACCAAGCCGGCTGGCAAGGCTGCTGGCGAGCCGACCGTTGCCACGCAACCCGTTCGCAGCGGCGGCTTCAGCGTCAAGGCCGCTTACGCCGCGCGCCTGGCCGAGCAGGCAGGCCGTAGCCGCCTGCCCCGTGGCAAGGCTGGCAAACAGCGTCACGTCTGAGCCATTTTCGGCGGCTGCACGGGCCCGCTCGCGGTTCACCTGGCTCCCACAGTGATGCCCAGGTCAATGTGAGCGGGTTCAACTGCGAAGGGGCCGGGCCAGGCCATGATGCCTTCAGGGTCACGATGCTCCCGTGCCACCATACGACCACACTGTGCAACGCTGCGCGTTGGCGTAGAATGGTCGACTTTGTTCAATGACACCCCGTAAACACATCCCCCTGCCCCCTCAATGCCGGGGCAATCGTCGATGTCTTTACCTATCTGATAGAGGGCTTGGTTTTGGCTCAATACGTCTACACCATGCATCGGCTGAGCAAAGTCGTGCCGCCGAAGCGGGAAATTCTCAAGAATATCTCCCTGTCGTTCTTCCCAGGCGCCAAGATTGGCGTACTCGGCCTGAACGGTGCCGGTAAATCGACCCTGCTGCGGATCATGGCTGGCGTCGATAAGGAATTCGACGGCGAAGCCCGTCCGATGCCCGACATCAACGTAGGTTACCTGCCGCAGGAACCGCAACTGGACCCTAACAAGACCGTGCGTGAAGTGGTCGAGGAAGCGGTCAGTGTGATCAAGGACGCCCAGGCTCGCCTGGACGAAGTCTACGCGGCTTACGCCGAGCCAGATGCCGACTTCGACAAGCTGGCCGCCGAACAGGCCAAGCTCGAAGCCATCCTGCAGGCTGCCGATGGCCACAACCTTGAGCGTCAGCTGGACGTTGCCGCCGACGCCCTGCGCCTGCCTGCCTGGGATGCCCGCATCGAGCACTTGTCCGGTGGTGAGAAGCGCCGCGTGGCCCTGTGCCGCTTGCTGCTGTCGGCCCCTGACATGCTGCTGCTGGACGAGCCGACCAACCACCTGGACGCCGACTCGGTAGCCTGGCTCGAGCGCTTCTTGCATGACTTCCCCGGCACCGTGGTTGCCATCACCCACGACCGTTACTTCCTCGACAACGTCGCCGGCTGGATCCTCGAGCTGGACCGCGGCGCTGGTATCCCGTACGAAGGCAACTACTCGGGCTGGCTGGAAGCCAAGTCGGAGCGTCTGGCGCAGGAGTCCAAGCAGCAGAGTGCCCACGAGAAGGCGATGAAAGAGGAACTGGAGTGGGTGCGTAAAGGCGCCAAGGCTCGTCAGTCCAAATCCAAGGCTCGCCTGCAGCGCTTTGAAGAAATGCAGTCGCAGGAATTCCAGAAGCGCAGCGAAACCAACGAGATCTACATCCCGGCCGGCCCGCGCCTGGGTGACAAGGTCATCGAATTCAAGAACGTTACCAAGGGCTACGGCGATCGCGTGTTGATCGACAACCTGTCTTTCGCCATGCCAAAAGGCGCTATCGTCGGCGTTATTGGTGGTAACGGTGCAGGTAAGTCCACTTTGTTCCGTATGCTGATGGGCAAAGAGCAGCCAGACTCTGGCAGCATCGAGATCGGCGAAACCGTGCAGCTGGCCTGTGTGGACCAGAGCCGTGAAGACCTCGATGGCGCCAAGACCGTGTTCCAGCAGATCTCTGACGGCTCCGACCAGATCCGCATCGGTAACTACGAGATTCCATCGCGCACCTACGTTGGCCGCTTCAACTTCAAAGGCGGCGACCAGCAGAAGTTCGTCAAGGACCTGTCCGGTGGTGAGCGTGGCCGCCTGCACTTGGCTTTGACCCTGAAGGAGGGCGGCAACGTCCTGCTGCTCGACGAACCTTCCAACGACCTTGACGTTGAGACGCTTCGCTCGCTGGAAGAAGCCCTGTTGGACTTCCCGGGGGCTGCCATTGTGATTTCCCACGACCGTTGGTTCCTGGACCGTGTGGCCACTCACATCCTGGCGTACGAAGACGATTCGAACGTGGTGTTCTTCGAAGGTAACTACACCGAATACGAAGCCGACCGTAAGAAGCGTTTGGGTGACGCTGCTGCCCAGCCTCACCGTGTGCGGCACAAGAAGCTGGCCCAGTAAGCCAGTCTTTTTGATGCACAAGAATGGGGCCCTTCGTGGCCCCATTTTTGTGCCTGACGTTACCCATACCGCGAATAATCCTGCGTCTGCGCCAATGACACGCAGCACCCATTTCGCTGGGCTCAAGTGGCAGTGAGCTGATCGGCCATGAAGCCATCGACAGACTGCTTTTTGTATACACTTATATAAAACGCACCAAATAATTTCATAAAAACGACATTTTGCCCTGTTCCGGTGCGATTGCTTCTTGGTACATTCCGGGAAAAACCAATAAGTCCAATCCTCTTGGTGAGATGTCTACCATGATCGAATCCGTCGACAGTTTCCTCGCACGCCTTCAACAGCGCGACCCAGGCCAGCCCGAATTCCATCAGGCAGTGGAAGAAGTGCTGCGCACACTATGGCCGTTTCTGGAGGCTAACCCTCGCTACCTGCAGTCGGGCATCCTCGAACGCATGGTCGAGCCTGAGCGCGCTGTTCTGTTCCGGGTGTCGTGGGTCGATGACCAGGGCAAGGTCCAGGTCAACCGTGGCTATCGCATCCAGATGAGCAGCGCCATTGGGCCGTACAAAGGTGGCCTGCGTTTCCACCCGTCGGTGAACCTGAGCGTGCTCAAGTTCCTGGCCTTCGAACAGGTATTCAAGAATTCCCTCACCTCGCTGCCGATGGGCGGCGGTAAGGGAGGCTCGGACTTCGACCCCAAAGGCAAGAGCGACGCTGAAGTGATGCGCTTCTGCCAAGCCTTCATGAGCGAGCTGTACCGCCACATTGGCGCCGATTGCGATGTGCCGGCCGGGGATATTGGCGTTGGCGCCCGCGAAATCGGCTTCATGTTCGGCCAGTACAAGCGCCTGGCCAACCAGTTCACCTCGGTGCTGACCGGCAAAGGCATGACCTATGGCGGTAGCCTGATCCGCCCTGAAGCCACAGGCTATGGCTGTGTGTACTTCGCCGAAGAAATGCTCAAGCGCCAGGGCCTGCGTGTCGATGGTCGTCGCGTGGCGATTTCCGGGTCGGGCAATGTTGCCCAATACGCTGCGCGCAAGGTCATGGACTTGGGCGGCAAGGTGATTTCGCTGTCCGACTCCGAGGGTACGCTGTACGCCGAAGGCGGCCTGACCGAAGCCCAATGGGAAGCGGTGATGCAGCTCAAGAACGTCGCACGCGGGCGCATCAGCGAGCTTGCCGAGGCCTTTGGCCTGGAGTTCCGCAAGGGCCAGACGCCCTGGAGCCTGCCATGCGACATCGCGCTGCCGTGTGCCACGCAGAACGAGCTGGATCTCGAAGACGCTCGCACGTTGCTACGCAACGGCTGCATCTGCGTAGCCGAGGGCGCCAACATGCCTACCACGCTGGCAGCGGTAGATTTGTTCATCGATGCCGGCATCCTTTATGCCCCAGGCAAAGCGTCCAACGCCGGTGGGGTGGCCGTATCGGGCCTTGAGATGTCGCAGAACGCCATGCGCCTGCTGTGGACGGCCGGTGAAGTGGACAGCAAGCTACACAACATCATGCAGTCGATTCACCATGCCTGCGTCCATTACGGTGAAGAGGCCGACGGCAAGGTCAACTACGTCAAAGGTGCCAACATTGCAGGTTTCGTGAAAGTCGCCGATGCCATGCTGGCCCAGGGCGTGGTCTGATCAGGGCTGACGGGGCTGGCACACAGCCAGCCCCGTGCATTCAGCTGATTTCAACCACCTCGATCATCTGCTCGCCCAACGGTCGCCGCCATACCACCTCATCCCCGGGCACTGCCCCGAGCAGGGCGCGCCCCAGCGGTGAACCCCAGTTGATCATCCCGCGCCCGGCATCGGCTTCGTCTTCGCCTACCAGCTGCACTTCGTGCGTCTGGTCCTGCTCATCGATGAACCTTACCCGGCTGCCAATCTGCACGCTGCTACGCGATGTGGCCGCCGGCACTACCTGCGCACTCTGTACTCGCGCGTTGAAGTAACGAAGGTCACGCTCGGTATCGGCCAGGCGCTGCTTGTCTGCGCGCTCACCCTGGGCCTGTAGCTCGCTGCGCAATGCATTCAACTCGCTCACGCGCTGTTGCAGCTGGCGCAAGCCATTGGCGGTAACGTAATTGGGCTGGTCGCTGACACGTCGTTCCACAGGCTGGTCGGCCTGGGCGGCGGCTTGGTCTTCGTTGACGAATGCTCGGCTCATGCGATGGCCTCCTCGTAATGCAGACCAGCATGGCAGGCTTGAGGTTTCAGTGGATGTCGGTTTGCGACGCTGCTCAGTCCGCATTCAGCGGCGGTAGGCCCGGGCCGCGCTTTGGTCTTTCTCCTGCTGCCACTGACGGTCGCGCTCGTCCCAGAAACGCTCGTGGTATTGGCGCTGCTCCTCGCTGTTCTGCATCGCCTGGCACTGGCGAAAACCATCGTCCCAGCCGGCTTCATACTGTCGCTCGTGCAGGTAGCGTGGCACGTTCTTGCGAAAGTTGCCGACCATCAGCCCGGCAGCCTGGTGGCCGCTGCTGCAACCGTCCTGATAACCGTCGGCGTAAGCAGGCGGGTAGCCATGCCCGATCATCTGATCGTGGGTAGTTTCGCAAGCCGCCAGTAGCAGCGCGACGCACAAGCCGAAAAGGTACCGCAACATGACCACCTGAACCCTTTGGGAGATACCGCAAAGTCTAGGTGGCGATTTGTCGGGGGGCTGTCAAAACAGTGTCAAAGAGTCGCTGGGTTCACATTGGCAGGCGCCGGGTGTGCTGCCAGTAGGGCGCATGGCGCCCTCATTGGCCTCAATAGTGATACCACTTCAGCTGCAGCATCACTTCGTTCTGCGCCGTCGCCAAATGGCTGAACTGCCGCGAAGCACTCAACCTCAGCCCCAGGTTCTGGCTGATCTCCCACTGCTGGTTCAGGCTGATGCTGCGCCGGACTTCGCCATTGGTGAAGTAATCACCCTTGGCTTCCAAGGTCATGTTGCCCAGGCCGTTGCGCCACAGCAGCCCACCATTGAACCCTGTCGCTGGGGCGATGAACTGGGCGAAGTCGTTGTGGTGCTCCACCCGCACCGTGCCCAGGGCGAAGCCCAGCAGGTCGTCGGCCAGTTGCCAGGTACCACCGGCGCCGCCATTCACATGGCTGACCAGCACCTCATCGTCATGTTTACCAGGCACCCGTTCCAGGCCACCTGCCACCTGCCAGGACCATGGTTTGAGCAGCTCGTTGCGTGGGGTCAGGGAGCGGATGGTGGCAAGATCAAGGCGCTGAACCTGCCAGTCGTTGCCTTCGTACTGGCGCACCTTGAGTTGCAGAATCTCGATCTGTGCACCCAATGGGAAGCCATAGGCGTTGTCATTAAGGTCGTGGTAGGCCATGCGCAGGCCATATTCGGCATAGGCACGATCTTCACGGGTGCCTACCCCCAATTGCCAGGTACGCGAGTCGTGGCCGTCCTCAGGCAAGCCGGGACGTTCGATCTGCAGGGGCGGTGGCGGGTTGGTGTTGATCGCTCGCAGCAGCTCGAAGCTGCGCTTGGCCTGCCCAGGGTCTCGCTCCTGGCCGTTGGCACGGTAGCGCTCCAAGCGGTAGGCGGCATCCTGCACCAGTGCCTGGCGATCGCGGGGCAGGGCTTTGAAGTCGGGGCTTTGCAGTTGCGCGGTATCGGCACTGACAGCCAAGACCTGACGTTTTTCGTCATGGTCCAGTGGCTCGGCGCGGGCCAGTAGTTCACGTTCGCGTGACGGGCGATAAATTTCGCTGGCTACCAGGCCAGATTGCTTCACCGCCTTGACCGTGTCGGTGGGAATGGCAGTGAGAGGGAACTGCGAGGTCAGGTCCAGGCTCGGACGGGCCACTTGCAGCAACTCCAGCAGGCGGTACGAGCAGTTTTCGTCGAAGAAGAAATAATCGAACTGGATCTGTTTCAGCTCCCAGACATGCTCGACCATGCGCCCGGTTTCCTCCGGGGTCAGGTCCAACTGGTACTCCCACAGGTCGCGGTTCTCAAGGCTGCGGTATTCAGAGAGCTTCTCTTGGTAAGGCATGAGCGCGAACAGGCCCGGGTAACCGCCCATCAGGCCTTTCCAGGCATACAGAATGCTGTTGTCGCTGCCTTCGATATAGGCGCCGAAGTTGATCGCGTAGCTCAGCAGCGTGGTGTCGTCGCTGCGGGTGTTGGTCTGGTCGATGCGCAGCAAGGTATGGCCGAACATCGATGAGGGGCTGTTCAGGTAGGCTGCCGGAAAGATCAGCGCCGCACTGTGCGGGTCGATCGACTGGTACCACGTCTTGAATTCCTGACAATCGGGCTGCGGCAGGCCTTGCAGGTCAAGTTGTTCACGCAACCAGCGGGTGCGCGCGGGAAATACGCACTGGGCATGCTTGTCACCGAGGCTGGCGGGGGCATACAGCGCTTGCACGGTGGCTTCCAGCTCCTGGTCCGGGTGATGAGCACCGTCCTTGGCAAGGAAGAAGGCGTCATCGTCCACATAGCTGCGCCAGCCTCCGAGCTTGGCGGTTTCATAGTGGCCCAGGGCAATCCAATACGGGGTGTTGGCCAGTTGCTGAATGCGGTCGGCGTGCACAACGGGCATGGCATGAACGGGCGCGCAGGCTAGCAGCGCGAGGGAAGCGAGGCGTTTGAGCATATGGGGCAACTACTTCTAAACGATGCCGAAAAGGCGAAACCCGCCCCCGAAGGGGCGGGAGTAGCTGCAATCAGGCCTCGGTAGCGTACTTGGCCAGACGTGGGTCGTTCTTCAGAACGGCCAGGGTGTTGGTGTGCACGGTTTCAGCGGTTGCATCGGCGCTGCTGAAGATCTGGTTGAAGTGCTGGTGGGTGACCGAGGCGAAGTAGCCGCGATCTTCAGGAGCGACGCCCAGAACCACGGCATAGGTGGTCAGGGCTTCGCCCTGGCCCATGGCCATGTCTTCGGACAGTTCGTTCATCATGCCATTCATGGCGAACCAGGACTTGCCGCCGTAGGTCAGCGAAGCCTTGGTCGAGCAGCCGTTGGTACCGGAGGTCATGCCGAAGGTGGCGTTACCGGAGGTGCCGTTGGTGGTCGAAGCCAGGAAGTGGGCCGGCGTACCGCGCTGGCCTTCGAACAGCATGTTGCCCCAGCCGCAGTTCGGGCCGCCCGGCGCTTCAGCGAGGGCGTTGAGCGAAACCACGGTGAACAGAGTACCCAGAAGAATCCGTTTCATAGCTTTATTCTCTATTTGTCTTAACCAAGGGTCAGGGTTATCTGGCAACTCGGTTGCCAAGTCGGGAAAGCATTTCACCCACCCGCGCAAGTTGGAGTTTAGGCATGTTCTAAAGGTTGCGTCATTGATTGCGAAAAATTTGCATGGCGTTGCAGCTTCGCCGTTGCGATATAAAGTCCGGCAGAGCCTTGCAACGCGCGCGCTGGCAGCGCCAGAATGCTGAGTATCTGCCCCGCCGAAGTAAGGAAACCCAATGCCCGATCCTGTCGCTGCGCGCCTGCGTCTTGCGCCTGAAGCCCTGACCCGGCGTTTCTCACCCGAGCAGTTTGCCTTTACCAATACCGACGATCTGGAGCCGTTTCGCGGAGTCCTGGGCCAAGAACGTGCTGTCGAGGCCCTGCAGTTCGGCGTGGCAATGCCGCGCCCTGGTTATAACGTGTATGTGATGGGCGAGCCCGGGACGGGTCGCTTCTCGTTCGTCAAGCGCTACCTCAAGGCCGAAGGCAAGCGCCAGCAAACCCCCAGCGACTGGCTTTACGTCAATCATTTCGATGACACCCGCGAGCCCCGTGCACTGGAGTTGCCTTCGGGCAGCGCGGCCGAGTTCATCAGCGACATGAACGGCTTGATCGATAACCTGCTGGCAACCTTCCCGGCGGTGTTCGAGCACCCTTCCTACCAGCAAAAGAAAGGCGCCATCGACCGCGCCTTCAATCAGCGCTACGACCGCGCGCTGGATGTGATCGAGCGCGCTTCGCTGGAAAAGGACGTGGCCCTGTACCGCGATGCCAGCAATGTCGCCTTCACCCCGATGGCCGATGGCAAGGCGCTGGACGAGGCCGAATTCGCCCAGTTGCCAGAAGACGTTCGCGAGCAGTTTCATGAGGACATTGCCTTGCTGGAGGAGCAGCTCAACGAGGAGCTTGCCAGCCTGCCGCAATGGAAACGTGAGTCGAACAACCAGCTTCGTCAGCTCAACGAAGAAACCATCACCCTGGCGCTGCAACCGCTGCTGGCGCCATTGTCGGAAAAATACGCCGAAAACGCGGCTGTCTGCGCCTACTTGCAGTCCATGCAGCTGAATCTGCTGCGTACCGTGGTCGAGCAACTGGTTGAGGACAGCAAGACCGACGCGGTTGCGCGCAAGCTGCTCGAAGAGCAGTACGCGCCAAGCCTGGTGGTTGGCCACCACGCCGACGGGGGTGCGCCAGTGGTGTTCGAGCCGCACCCAACCTACGACAACCTGTTCGGCCGCATCGAATACAGCACCGACCAAGGCGCGCTTTACACTTCCTATCGGCAGTTGCGCCCCGGCGCGCTGCACCGCGCAAACGGCGGTTTCCTGATTCTGGAAGCGGAAAAGATGCTCGGCGAGCCGTTCGTCTGGGACGCGCTCAAGCGCGCCTTGCAGTCGCGCAAGCTGAAAATGGAGTCGCCGCTGGGTGAGCTGGGCCGTGTCGCGACAGTCAGCCTGACCCCGCAGATGATTCCTCTGAACATCAAGCTGGTGATCATCGGCTCGCGCCAGTTGTACTACGCGCTGCAGGACCACGACCCGGACTTCCAGGAGATGTTCCGCGTACTGGTCGACTTCGACGAAGACATGCCGATGGTCGACGAGAACCTCGAGCAGTTCGCTCAGCTGCTGCGCACCCGTACCAACGAAGAGGGCATGGCACCGCTGACCAGTGATGCGGTGGCGCGCCTTGCCACCTACAGCGCCCGCCTGGCAGAGAACCAATCGCGCCTGTCGGCGCGTATTGGCGACCTGTTCCAGTTGGTCAGCGAAGCTGATTTCATCCGTCAGTTGGCCAGCGACGAGATGACCGACGCCGGCCACATCGAGCGTGCACTCAAGGCCAAGGCCACCCGTACCGGGCGGGTATCGCAACGGGTGCTCGACGACATGCTGGCCGGCATCATCCTGATCGATACCGAAGGCGCGGCCATCGGCAAGTGCAATGGCTTGACCGTGCTTGAAGTCGGCGACTCGGCCTTCGGCATGCCGGCGCGTATCTCTGCCACGGTCTACCCCGGTGGCAGCGGCATCGTCGACATCGAGCGCGAGGTCAACCTTGGCCAGCCGATTCACTCCAAGGGCGTGATGATCCTCACCGGATACCTGGGCAGCCGTTATGCCCAGGAATTCCCTTTGGCGATTTCCGCCAGCATCGCCCTGGAGCAGTCCTACGGCTACGTCGATGGCGACAGCGCTTCGCTGGGTGAAGCGTGCACGCTGATCTCGGCCTTGTCGCGCACGCCGCTCAAACAATGCTTTGCCATCACAGGCTCGATCAACCAGTTCGGCGAAGTGCAGGCGGTGGGTGGGGTCAACGAGAAGATTGAGGGCTTCTTCCGTCTTTGCGAGGCCCGTGGCCTGACCGGCGAGCAAGGGGTAATCATCCCGCGCGCCAACGTCGCTACCCTGATGCTCGACGAACGCGTGCTGCAGGCGGTGGAAAACGGCATGTTCCACGTCTATGCCGTGAGCCAGGCTGACGAGGCCCTGAGCCTGCTGGTGGGCGAGGAAGCCGGGGTTCTCGATGACAAGGGCCAGTTCACCGAGGGCAGCGTGAATGCCAGGGTTGTCGAGCGCCTGCGGGAGATTGCCGAGATGATCGGTGAGGAGGAAATCGAGCGTGCAGAGAAAGAGCGCTTGGAAGAGGTAATCGCTCAAGCCAAACCGGCTTGAGTCAATAAACCGGCGCTAGCGGCCATGTGCTACCGTTCAGCGCCGGTTTTCCATCTTTTCGTGCTGTTCTTCTATGCTGGAACTTAAGGACAGTATCAGGGTTCAGGATGGAAACAGCCCGGGTGTTCCGGGCTGAACAGGGTTCATTGGAGGGGACGCGGCCATGCGCAACCTCAGCCTTACTCGCCAGTGCCTTGGCCTGGTGACCCGTATCGAATGCAGCATTCGCCCATTGGCCGGTGACAACGGTATGTGGACCTTGCTGTTTGCCGCCGGCATGGCCGGTGAACAACCCTCGGCGATAAAAGCCCAAGGCCCCTTCCATGGGCCGATGGTGGCCGAGTCCGTGCTCAACGCCATTCTCGACAGCCTGACCTTGCACGGGTATCAGGTGGCCGATGATCCACAGATCTGGTGCCTGCACTTGCAGGCACAGCTGCGGCGTATCAACGGTGAGCGCTGCCGCAACCTGGGGGACTATCAGTTCCATCCTGAAACCTGAGCCCACACATTCAGTAACGCGGCACCATGCCGCAGGCTTTTGCTGTCACAGGTGGCTGGCTATACTCGCGCTCGTTTTTCAGTCACCTGACGAGTCCCAAACCCTCATGGAACGTTTTCTCGAGAACGCGATGTACGCCTCCCGTTGGCTGCTCGCTCCCATCTACTTCGGCCTGTCCCTCGGCTTGCTTGCCTTGGCGCTGAAGTTCTTCCAGGAAGTTGTCCACGTCCTGCCTAACGTCTTCGCGCTCAGCGAAGCCGACCTGATTCTGGTCATCCTGTCGCTGATCGACATGTCGCTGGTTGGCGGTCTGCTGGTGATGGTGATGATCTCCGGTTACGAAAACTTCGTGTCGCAGCTGGACATCGACGAGAGCAAGGAGAAGCTCAACTGGCTGGGCAAGATGGACTCTTCGTCGCTGAAGATGAAAGTGGCTGCATCGATCGTGGCGATTTCATCCATTCACCTGCTACGGGTGTTCATGGACGCGCAGAACATCTCTACCGAGTACCTGATGTGGTACGTGATCATCCACATGACCTTCGTGGTTTCGGCCTTCTGCATGGGCTACCTGGACAAGCTGACCAAGCACTGATCGCCCCGCTGGGGCGAGCGCTGGTTTCAATTAACGAGCGGCGCTAGCAGTGTGCTAGGCTGCTCGCCCTTTTCATCACGGGCGCGGCTGCATGGCGCCCTGCAGTGGAGCACGACAATGTCCGAACTCAACCTGTCCACCGACGAAACCCGCGTCAGCTACGGCATTGGCCGTCAGCTGGGCGGCCAGCTGCGCGACAACCCACCACCAGGCGTCAGCCTGGAAGCCATCCTGGCCGGCCTGACCGACGCCTTCAACGGCGCCGACAGCCGTGTCAGCGAGGCCGACCTGTCGGCCAGCTTCAAGGTCATCCGCGAGGTGATGCAAGCAGAAGCTGCTGCCAAAGCTGAAGCCGCCGCTGCTGCTGGCAAGCAATTCCTGGTCGAGAACGCCAAGCGTGACGGCGTCACCACCCTGGCTTCGGGCCTGCAGTTCGAAGTGCTGACCGCAGGTGATGGCGCCAAGCCGACCCGCGAAAGCAACGTGCGCACCCACTACCACGGCACCCTGATCGACGGCACCGTCTTCGACAGCTCCTACGACCGTGGCCAGCCGGCAGAATTTCCGGTTGGTGGCGTGATCGCTGGCTGGACCGAAGCCTTGCAGCTGATGAACGCCGGCAGCAAATGGCGCCTGTACGTGCCGAGCGAACTGGCCTACGGCGCCCAAGGCGTTGGTGGCATTCCCCCGCACAGTACTCTGGTGTTCGACGTCGAGCTGCTCGACGTTCTGTAATGCCGCTGAGGCCGGCGCTGCCGGCCTCAATTCCAGTCTGTTCCCCCTGGGCGCAAGGCCCGCGCGTAGCAGAACAGGAACAAATTGCGCACCAGCTCCTTGAGCACCATCGGCTCGCTAGAATTGAGCCCGCACAAGTCCAGATCACCCTGGTCACGCAGCTCGTCCAAGGCGTCTTCTTCGAGCATTGCGCAGACCTCACCGGTTTCGCGATGAAGAATGCGCAGGTAGGGGTGGGGACGATCCAGCCAGGCGTCTATCAGATAAGTCATGGCTATTCTCCTTGAAAATGACTTCAATGAGAATAATTCCTATTATCAGAATAGCAAGGGCCAATTGGCGGATTATGTAATCAGACCTTGCGCACGAATTCCGACTTCAGCTTCATTGCGCCGATGCCATCGATCTTGCAGTCGATGTCGTGGTCGCCATCGCACAGGCGGATGTTCTTGACCTTGGTACCAACCTTGACCACCAGGGACGACCCTTTGACCTTGAGGTCCTTGATCACAGTAACGGTATCGCCGTCCTGCAGAACGTTGCCGACCGAGTCCTTCTTCACCACGTCATCGCTTGCCGCTTCAGCTTCGCCGCTGGCGGACCATTCGTGTGCGCACTCGGGGCAGATCAGCTGGGTGCCATCCTCGTAGGTGTATTCGGAGTTGCATTTGGGGCAGGGCGGCAAGGTGCTCACTTCGTATCCTTAAACAGACGGGGTTAAAAGCCCACATTGTATAAGGTTTTGCGCGAGAAATGTTTTGCCCGTACAAAAGCTCCGCGGGTGAACCCGCTCCCACGTTTTGTGTGGGGGCAGGTTCACCCGCGAAGAGGACGGCTAGGGCTGTCAGTGCGTGCGGGCGACCGCGAACTCGCTCAGTTCGACCAGCGCATCCCGGTATTGGCTGGCCGGCAGCACTTCCAGGCAGGCGATGGCGCGCTTGACATAGTCGCGCGCAAGCTCGGCGGTGTACTTCAGTGCGCCCGAGGCTTCGACGGCCTCGCGAATCTGCTCCAGGTCTTCCAGGCCACCTTTTTGGATCGCTTTGCGCACCAACGCAGCCTGCTCCGGTGTGCCCTCGCGCATGGTGTAGATCAGCGGCAGGGTCGGCTTGCCTTCGGCCAGGTCGTCGCCGACGTTCTTGCCCAGGGCTTCGGCATCGCCTTCGTAGTCCAACAGGTCGTCGACCAGCTGGAACGCCACGCCCAAGTGGTCACCGAAGGTGCGCAGGGCCTCGCGCTGGGCCTGGTCAGCACCGGCCAGTGCCGCAGCGCTGTGGGTCGAGGCTTCGAACAGCATCGCGGTCTTGCCACGGATGACGTCCATGTAGACCTCTTCAGTGGTGCTGGCATCGCGCACCCGCGACAGCTGCAATACTTCGCCCTCGGCGATCACGCGGGTGGCCTTGGACAAGATCTGCATGACCGGCATCGAGCCCAGTTCGACCATCATTTCGAACGAGCGCGAGTAGAGGAAGTCGCCCACCAGCACGCTCGGCGCGTTGCCCCACAGCGCGTTGGCGGTGGAGCGGCCGCGGCGCATGCCAGACATGTCGACCACATCGTCGTGCAGCAGGGTGGCGGTATGCAGGAACTCGATGGTCGCCGCCAGCAGCCGCAGGTCGTCGCCTTCGCGGCCCAGCGCCTTGCCGCATAGCAGCACCAGCAACGGACGCAAGCGCTTGCCGCCAGCCGACGTGATATAGTCGCCGATCTTCGATACCAGCGGCACGCGCGAGGTCAGCTGCTTCTTGATGATCTCGTCGACGGCGCTGAAATCGTCAGCTACCGCGCGGTAGAAGGTTTGGGGTTGCATCGGCTGCTCCAGTGAGGTTGCGCGGCATGCTAGGTCGCAGGCCCCGGTGTGTCAAGGCGCGGTGCCCGCAGACCGGGGGCGGGACTTGCAAGCAAAAGCACGGTTGCGTACAATCGCGCACCCTAACTTCCTGGGCAGCACCTGCCTTACGCAATTGCACAGGGCCGTTCCAGCCCCATGCAGCCATGCCAGCCAATACTCATCATATAAAGCGCTGGGTGAGCAGGATTATCGGAGAAATACCATGTCTTACGCAGTAATCGTTACCGGCGGCAAGCAGTACAAAGTCGCTGAAGGTGAATTCCTCAAGGTCGAAAAACTGGAAGTCGCCACTGGCGAATCCGTGACTTTCGATCGCGTTCTGCTGGTTGCCAACGGTGAAGAAGTCACCATCGGTGCACCAGTCGTCGCCGGCGCTAAAGTGGTTGCCGAAGTCGTTTCGCAAGGCCGTCACGACAAGGTTCGCATCATCAAGTTCCGTCGTCGTAAGCACCACATGAAGCGTATGGGCCACCGCCAGTGGTTCACCGAGATCAAAATCACCGGTATCCAGGCTTAATCGCCCGGTTCCCCTGAATTTATTGGAGAATTGAACCATGGCTCACAAGAAGGCTGGTGGTAGTACTCGTAACGGTCGCGACTCAGAATCGAAACGCCTTGGCGTGAAGATGTATGGCGGCCAGGTTATCAAGCCAGGCAACATCATCGTCCGTCAGCGCGGCACCGAATTCCACGCTGGCTACGGCGTTGGCATGGGCAAGGACCACACCTTGTTCGCCAAGATCGAAGGCGTGATCAAGTTCGAGAAGAAAGGCGAGTTCATGCGCCGTTACGTGAGCATCGTCGCCGCTTAATCGCGACGTCGCTCCAGAAGCCCCGTCATGCGACGGGGCTTTTTCGTTTGTGGTGAGCCTCTTGCAAAGCTGTTTGTATGGGCTGCCGGCGTGGGTTTCTACGGTCGTACGGGGCCGCCGCGCTCATTTTTGCAAGAGCCTCAGGTTTTTTAGGTATTCAACTCGCCTGTCGGCGAGAGGCGGTTTTCAATGAAGTTTGTTGACGAAGTATCCATTCGGGTCAAGGCCGGTGATGGCGGTAACGGTTGCATGAGCTTCCGCCGCGAAAAGTTCATCGAGAACGGCGGCCCCAACGGTGGTGACGGCGGTGATGGGGGCTCGGTCTATATGGTGGCCGACGAAAACCTCAACACCCTGGTCGACTACCGCTACACCCGTCACCACGAAGCCCAGCGCGGCTCCAACGGCGGCAGCACCGACTGCACCGGCAAGAAGGGTGATGACCTGTTCCTGCGCGTACCGGTCGGCACCACCGTGATCGACGCTTCCACCCAGGAAGTCATCGGTGACCTGGTAACCCCAGGGCAGAAGCTGATGGTCGCCCAAGGCGGCTGGCACGGCCTTGGCAACACCCGTTTCAAGTCCAGTACCAACCGTGCGCCACGTCAGACCACGCCGGGTAAGCCGGGTGACCAGCGCGACCTGAAGATGGAGCTGAAAGTACTGGCCGACGTCGGCTTGCTGGGCCTGCCGAACGCCGGCAAGAGCACCTTCATCCGTTCTGTATCGGCTGCCAAGCCGAAAGTCGCCGACTACCCGTTCACCACCCTGGTGCCGAACCTGGGTGTGGTCAGCGTCGATCGCTGGAAGAGCTTCGTCATCGCCGATATTCCCGGCCTGATCGAAGGCGCCTCCGACGGTGCTGGCCTGGGTATCCGCTTCCTCAAGCACCTGGCGCGTACCCGTGTGCTGCTGCACCTGGTCGACCTGGCACCACTGGACGGCAGCAGCCCGGCCGATGCCGCCGAAGTCATCATCAACGAGCTGACCCGCTTCAGCCCGTCGTTGACCGACCGTGAGCGCTGGCTGGTACTGAACAAGTCGGACATGCTGATGGACGACGAGCGCGACGAGCGTGTCAAGGAAGTGGTCGAGCGCCTGCAGTGGGAAGGTCCGGTGTACGTGATCTCGGCCATCTCCAAGCAGGGCACCGAGCAACTTAGCCATGACCTGATGCGCTACCTGGAAGACCGCGCCGACCGCCTGGCCAATGACCCGGCCTATGCCGAAGAGTTGGCCGAGCTGGACCAGCGTATCGAAGACGAAGCCCGTGCCCAGCTGCAGGCGCTGGACGACGCCCGCACCCTGCGCCGTACCGGCGTCAAGAGCGTGCACGACATCGGTGACGACGACGCCTGGGACGATGATTTCGAGGACGACGAAGACGGCCCGGAAATCATTTACGTGCGCGACTGATTGGTTGCAGTACACTAAACGCCGCTCTGATGAGCGGCGTTTTTGTATCCACGGTATCTACAGATTCGACATAGGTTGGAAGAAGATGCGAAGCAAGGTGACAGGCGCCAAGCGCTGGGTCGTGAAGATTGGCAGTGCCCTGCTGACCGCCGATGGCAAGGGCCTGGACCGCGGCGCCATGGCCGTGTGGGTCGAGCAGATGGTCGCGCTGCGTGAAGCAGGCGTTGAGTTGGTACTGGTCTCCTCCGGAGCCGTGGCCGCCGGCATGAGCCAGCTGGGCTGGACTTCGCGACCCAGTGCCATGAACGAGCTGCAGGCCGCTGCGTCGATCGGCCAGATGCGCCTGGTGCAGGCCTGGGAGTCGAGCTTTGGCGAGCATGGCAAGCACACCGCGCAAATTCTTCTGACCCACGACGACCTGTCCGACCGCAAGCGTTACCTCAATGCCCGTAGCACACTGCGGACCTTGGTCGACCTGGGCGTGGTACCGGTGATCAACGAGAACGATACCGTGGTCACCGACGAGATCCGCTTCGGGGATAACGACACCCTGGCGGCCCTGGTGGCCAACCTCGTAGAAGCCGATCTGCTGGTGATTCTCACCGACCGCGACGGCATGTTCGATGCCGACCCGCGCAACAACCCCGAAGCGCAATTGATTTACGAAGCCCGCGCCGATGACCCATCGCTCGATGCCGTGGCTGGCGGCACCGGGGGGGCGCTGGGCCGTGGTGGTATGCAGACCAAGCTGCGCGCGGCGCGGCTGGCGGCCCGTTCAGGTGCCCACACCATCATCATCGGTGGCCGCATCGAGCGCGTGCTGGACCGTCTGAAAGCTGGTGAACGCCTGGGGACATTGTTGTCGCCTGAGCGCGGCATGCTGGCTGCGCGTAAGCAGTGGCTGGCTGGCCACCTGCAAACCCGCGGCACCCTGGTGCTCGACGCTGGCGCCGTGCAGGCGCTGCGTGGGGCGAACAAGAGCCTGCTGCCGGTGGGTGTGAAAACCGTGCAGGGCAGCTTCCGCCGTGGCGAGATGGTGATCTGCGTCGGCCCCGATGGCGCCGAAGTGGCCCGTGGCCTGGCCAACTACAGTGCCCTGGAGGCACAGAAGATCATCGGTCAGCCGTCCGATCATATCGAGGCCGTGCTGGGCTATATCGCCGAGCCGGAATTGGTCCACCGCGACAACCTGGTGCTGGTATGAAAACGTTCAAGCGAGTACTTGCCCTGGCAGCTCTTGCCCTGCCGATGCTGGCCGGCGCTGAAGAGATCGGCCAGGTATCGACCGTGTTCAAGTTCCTTGGGCCCAACGACCGTATCGTGGTCGAGGCCTTCGACGACCCCAAAGTCGAGGGTGTGACCTGCTACCTGTCGCGTGCCAAGACCGGTGGCGTGAAGGGCGGGCTGGGCCTGGCCGAAGACCGCGCGGAGGCCTCGATTGCCTGCCGGCAGGTTGGGCCGATCAGTTTCAAGGGTGAACTCAAAGATGGCGACGAAGTGTTCAAGGAGCGCACTTCGCTGGTGTTCAAGACCATGCAGGTGGTGCGCTTTCTCGACAAGAAGCGCAACACGTTGGTTTACCTGGTATACAGCGACCGCATGATCGAGGGCAGCCCGCAGAACGCGGTGACGGCGATTCCGATTCTGCCGTGGGCTCAGTGATCTCAGAGATAAGGCCGCTGGCCTCGATTCGCGGGTAGAATCCGCTCACACAGCTACTGCACCGCCTTACGGCTTGTGCAATACCGGTGCGAGCAGGTTCACCCGCGAATGGGCCGCAGGGCGGCCCATACTTCAATCTCAGGCCAACGCTTCGGCCTGATCCTCGCGCACGATCGCCTTAACTTCATCCAGCCGGCTGATGTACTTCCAGTCCGCCTCGTCGATGTAGATGCCATTCGGCCCGCTGCCACCTTCCAGGTCGATCGCCACGTGTGCCGACACCTGCGGCTTGACGCTCGCCAGAATCGGCACGAAGCCCAGTTGCAGGCTGGTTTCAAGCAGCGCCGCCTGGTTGCGTTCGTCGATGTCCGCCGCTTCGTCAAGGTAGTACGGCAAGCGAATGCGCCCGGCCAGGTCGCGGTCCATCAGGTGCAGCAACAGGTACATGTTGGTCAGCGCCTTGATGGTCATGGTGGTGCCATTGGACGCCGCGCCGTCGATGTCGGCGTGGATGATCGGCTGGCCGTTGACCTTGGTGATTTCGAACGCCAGCTCGAACAGGTCCTTCAAGCCCAGCTGATTGTGGTTGGCCGCTACCAGGCGCGCCAGGTATTCCTTGGCTTCTTCGTTGCGGTTGTCCTGTTCGGCGCTTTGGGTCAGGTCGAACACCGAAAGGGTCTCGCCTTCCTCGTACTGGCCGGCACTGTGAATGATCTGGTCGATGTGCTTGAGCGCTTCCTTGTTCGGCGCCAGCACCACACGGAAGCTTTCCAGGTTGGACACCTGACGTTTGTTGATCTCGCGGTTGAACAGGGCCAGCTGGTGTTCGAGGCTGTCGTAGTCGCTGCGGATGTTGCGCAGGGTCCGGGCGATATCGGTGACGGCGGCGCGGCGCGCCTTGGCCAGGGTCAGCGCCTCATCGGTGCGGTGCGCATAGGCATTGACCAGCAGTTGCAGGCGGCGCTCCATGTCGTCTTCGCTGTCGAACTTGGCCACGCCCTTGAGGCGCACCTGGGCGTAAAGCGCCTCGATCTGGTTGTCGACCCGTTGCAAAGCCTGCCAGCTGTCCTGGTAGTCGTTGAGCATCGGCAGCAGGTTGTCCATGGAGTCGTCGACCGCTTCCATGTAAGGCGTGCCAAAGGGCAGGTCGGCCGGTAGCAGTTGGCGGCGGCGCAGGGCGTCTTCGAGGGTGCGCTGCTTGGACTCCAGGTCGCCGATCTGGCGGCCCACCAACTGCAGCTTGGCCGACAGTTGCTGGACGCGCTCGGTGAAGGCGTCGCTGGAGCGCTTGAGCTCTTCCTGGGCAGCCTCCATCTGCGCCAGTTGCTCCATTTTTTCTGGCTCTTCGGCGCTAAGGGTTTCGCTGCGACGGTAGTCTTCCAAGGCCTTCTGGGCATCCAGCACATCCTGATACAGCGCTTGGGCCTGAGCTTTGGAGGCGGTGCGGTCGGCGGCGACCTGTTGTTGGGTCTTGAGCTGCTTGAGCTCCTTCTCCAGGCGTTCCTTCTGGTCGCGCAGGGCCGCACGATCGGCAAGAGCCTGCAACGCCGGTGGGTCGATATGGGAAAGGTCGATCGACAGGCCTGGGGCCTCGAAACGCTCGCCCTTGAAGCCGTCGAGCACAGCTTCCAGGGATTTCACCCACAGGTCGCTGTCGTCGAGCTCTATGCCGCGCTCGCCCAGTGGCAGGCTGAACAGCGCGCCGTTGAACAGGCGCATAAGGCGGTCGACGTCCTGCTGCGAGAATTCTTCACGCAGGCGTGCGTAGCTGTTGTTGTCTGCATGGTCGAGCTGCTGCTTGACCTGCTTCAGGCGTTTTTCCAGGTCACGCACGCGTTCGTCGAGGTCTTCGGCGCTGAACTGGCGCGACTGCGCCAGAGCACCGGCCAGTTCGTCGTGGGCGTCCTTGGCGGCCAGCAGTTGCTGCTCCAGCACTTTGACATCGTTGACCAGCGCGAAACGGTGCTTGAGCACCGACAGTTCGCCAAGCCAGCGCTGGATACCGGTAATTTCACGCTCCAGACGCATCAGCTCCTGAGTACCACCGCGTTGGTCGTTCTGCAGGCGGTCTTGCTCGCTGCGGTAGTGCTCGGCCTGGATCACCAGCTCTTCCTTGCGCGCCATGGCGTATTCCTGCCAAGTGCCCAGCAGGTTGTCGAGCAGCGGCGAAAGGCGGTGCAGCTTGCCGCGCAGGATGTCGCGCTGAGCCACTCCGCCGGCCAGGGCTTCGACCAGTGGGCCGGCGGCGACCAGGGCGTTGTAGTCCTGCTCCATGCGGCGCACGTCGCGGAAGGCTTCTTCACAGGCAGCGATGTAGTCGACGCTGCCCGAGCGCAGGCTGTGCTCGAAGGCGTCGAGGAACAGCTGCTTGAGCTTGGCGGCAGTGATCTCGCGCATGTGCAGCAGGTTGATGAACAGTGCGCGGAAGGTTTTCAGGCTCTGTTCGCTGGTGGAGCGCAGTGGGATCAGGGTCAAATCCAGCGGGCACGAGGTGTGACCGCCGACCAGCAGCCGGCGCAGCTCATCAGGTTTGAGCTCATAGGCCTTCAGGCCCAGGCGCTCGAGGTTGGTGAACAGCTCTTTCTGCCGCAGGCAGGTGTCGTTTTGCTGGTAATGGGCCAGGTCCAGTTCGCCCTTGTAGGCGAAGAACTGGTGACCGAAACCACCGCCAGGGCCCCGGCCGACCACGCCGACCACGTGTGGCCCGTGGGGCAGGTTCAGTTCGCAGAGGATGTACGAGGTATCGCTGGCGAAGTAGAAGCGGCGTGACTGCTCGAGGCTGTATTTGCCGAAGCTCATGTCTGACATGCGCGCCAGGATCGGGAACTGCAGGGCGTTGATCGACGCCGATTTACCCAGGTTGTTGGCGCCGTATACCGACAGCGGGTGCTCCAGCGGGAACAGGCCCAGGCTGTAGCCTGCGGTGTTGAGCAATGCAAAGCGGCTAATGCCGTAGCGTTCCTGGCTCATGCGTCAATCTCCTGTTGCTCTTCGCGGATGGCCCGGGCCAGGGCGTCCTCTTCGCTTTCCTGGTCGTCGAACGGCGCAAGGTCGAGCGGGTCGTCGGTACGGTTGAGTTGTTCCGGGCTTTCCTCCTCCACCAGTACCGGGGTTGGCAAGGGCAGGTCGCTGTGCAGGCTGGCCGCCAGGTCGCGGTCCTGCTGTACCGACAGGCACACGTCGAGGAAGCGATGCATCGGCGGCAGGAAGCGGTAGATGCCGCCTTCTTCATGGGCGAAGCCGAGCTGAGTCATGCGGCGCATGATCTTTTCTTCCAGCTCCTCGACGGTTTGCACTTCGGCCTGCAGGAACAGGTCGCGGTATTTGTCCAGCAGCGAGGGCAGCTCGTCGCGGCCTATGCTGCCGCCGTCGAGCACGGCCATCGGGTCACGGCCCTGGTCGGCAAGGTGTTCGACCAGGATGAAGGTGAACAGCGACAGGCGCTGGGCGGTCTTGTTGACCTGCGCGGCGGCCTGCTCGGGCACGAAATAGTAGAACCCGCGGGTGTCGCACACCAGCTCAAAGCCCAGGGCCTTGAACAGGGTGCGGTACTGGTCCTGGAAATTCGACAGCTGGGCGTACATTTCAGGGTCGCGGCGGCTGACGTGGAAGCCCTTGAACAGCTCGCGGAAGATCGGCGCGAGCTGGGACAGTTCGGAAAGATCAAGATGCATTGGCTGGGCTCGCGTTGGTTTCAGGTTGCGCTTCGCGGCTGGACGTCAGGGCGAACGAGCGCAAGCTGACCAGGTGTTCTTGGGTGGTGTATTCGCGCCGTTCCAGGCGTTCGCGCTTGAAGCGCTTTTCCCGCGAGAGGCGCGAGAACCAGTACAGCAGCTCGTCGGTGGCGCCTTCTGGCTCCTGCTCAAGCAGCCAGACCATCAGGTCTGGCAGCGGCAGGGCATCTTCGCAGCGTTCGAGCATCTCTTTGACCGTGCGCGGCGCGCGGGGTAGCGGGCCTTTCTGGGTCTTGTGCGCCTTGGGGAACTTGGCCGGCTTGGGCTCGAAGCGAGCCAGGGCATAGACGTAGGCCTCGACCTGGCTGGCACTGCCCAGGAAGGTGCTTTGCGGGCGGGTGAACAACGGCATGGCTGCTTGCGGCAAGGCATCGAGGCCCTTGCGCCGGATCACCGACAGCGCCAGGGCGGCGCCACGGGTCACGGCGTTGTGCCGGCGCGCTTCTTCACGCAGCGGCAGCAGCAGTTCGCGGGCGTGGCGCAGCGTCAGCTGAGCGCTGGTCTGCATTTCCAGGATACGTGCGTGGGTGCGCAGCAGCATGTCGTCGTCGACCAGGTGGCCAAGGCGCGCCTGCTCGCCAAGCAGCTTCAGCAGTACGGTTTCGACCTTGCGCACGCCTTGCTCGAAGGCGCCGTCGGCGTTCACCAGCTGAATCATTGGCTCGACGTACTCGTCCCAGGTCGCCAGCACTTCTGCGTAACGCTGGCGCAGCGGGATCTGGCGGTTGCTGGTCTTGGCCCGTTCGGCCACGGCGACCAGGGCCTGCTCGTCGTTATCGAGTTTTTTCAGCACGTCGCGCACGCGCATGTCGAGCAAGCGCAGCTGCCGGGCCAGGTCGTCGCTGTCGCGGTTGTCGAAGGCATCCTGGATGTGCCCGGCCAGGCGCTCCAGGTGGCGCAGGTAGGCTTCGATCTCAAGGCACAGGCCCAGCCGGTGCTCGCGGCGCAAGTAAGCGAGGAAGTCGTGAATCTGGGCGTTGAGCTCGAATCGGTTCGGGCTCTTGGCCACCGGCACCAGGATATCCAGGCGGATCCATACGTCGAGCAGCTGGGTAATGTCCTGCGGCGTGCTTTCGACTTGCTGGCGGCCCAATTGCTGGCGCAGTTCCACCAGGCTCAGGGTGCCCTGGTCGAAACGCTCGCACAGCGGCTCTATCAGGGCCCAGTGTTCGGCTAGGGCGCGCAAGACGCGCTTGGGTTCGATCATTGGCGTCTACTCGTTGCCAAGTAAAAGGGGGCGATTGTACTGCATACGGGGGGGATGATTTCACCCCTTGGTCTGTAATGAGGGGTGTTTGGCCTGAGATTTGTAGTAGCTGGGCGCTCGGTCGGACAGGCCCTGCAAAAACCGGGGCGTACACGTTAGAATGCCCTCCAACCTCCGCCCCGGACCTTCGAGCCTTGCTGACCGAACCTCGCCGCCGCGCCTACCTTTCCGCCATGCAGGTGGTGCATTGGCTGCCGCGCGCTGAACTGCCGTTCGCCGCACCGTCGCGCCCTGAACTGCTGCTGCCGCAAGCGCCAATCGAGCAAGCCGATGTCCAAGTGCCGCCCAGCATCGCCGCGGCCAACCCGGCGCCGAGCGCGCCCCAGGCACGCTCCGGGGAGCGCCCGAAAATCGAAATCCCGCGCCCTGCCAGCACGCCGAAAGTGCTTGCCAAACCAACCGATGCGCAGCCGCAGGCCTCTGCACCGCGGCCGGTGCAGGTAGCGCCGCCGCGTTTTGCGTTGCAGCTGTTGCGCGCTGGCAGTTGCCTGCTGCTGGTCGAGCTGGCCACCGGGCAGCCGTTTCAGAGCCGCGACCCGTCCTATCTGCTGCTCAAGGACATGCTTCGCGCTGCCGGCTTGCCCGATGCTCCGCAGATCATCGGCGAGCCGGTACGTTGGCCGCTCCTGGTGCGGGGCAACATGGACCAGGGCCCGGATGCTGCACGTGATTTCGTGCAGGGCTTCATTCAGGCGCGCCTGGAAGAGTCCGCATGCAGCCTGTTGTGGCTGGTCGGCTTGCCGGCGATGCGCTATGCCGCCAACGCAGACGCCGAAGGTTATTACCAAGTCATGAAGGTCGACGGCCTGGGCGATGCCTGGGCTTTGCCGGGCCTTGAACTGTTGATGGACGAGCCGCAGCGCAAGGCGGACGTCTGGCAAGCGATGCGCCAGCTGATGGCGCGCTGGAAGAGCGTTGAATGAGTGACTCGATCAGCTTCCGCCCGATGACCGAGGCGGATCTGGATGCCGTGCTGAAGATCGAATATGCCGCATTCAGCCACCCCTGGACGCGGGGCATCTTCCTCGATGCACTCAAATCCTACGAAATTTGGCTGATGTTCGTCGGGCAACAGCAGGTTGGGCATGGCGTGATCAACGTGATCATCGATGAGGCGCACCTGCTCAATATCACCGTGAAGCCCGAGAACCAAGGCTGCGGTCTTGGGCTGAGGCTGCTCGAGCATCTCATGTCCCGGGCTTATCAGCTCAATGGGCGTGAGTGCTTCCTCGAGGTACGGGCCAGTAATCAGTCGGCCTACCGCCTGTATGAGCGGTATGGTTTCAACGAGATTGGCCGGCGCCGTGACTACTACCCGATTGCCGGTGGGCGTGAGGATGCGCTGGTGATGGCCTGTACCTTGCTCGAAGACTGAGCAGGCCTTCGAGGCTTTTTCGCGGGTACACTCGCACCTATAGGGCCTGCGCCAGCCTACCCACAAGGCCTGCAGCAGCTTTGAAGCCAATGCAGTCCTTGTGGGTTTACCCGCGAAGGGGCCGATGCGTCGATCAAAGCTCCTGCGGCAAGACATCGACCGGCTTGCTCAGGTCGCGCAGGCTTCTGGTCATTTCCCCGGTGTTGCACTTCGCTGCCGCCTGCTCTGGCGTGTAGTTGCGCACCGTGCGGAAGAACAGTTCACACGTCTGTTTTTTCTGGGTCACCTGCCATTTGTTCGAGCAGGCATCAAGGGTCATCTTCGGTTCGGCCTGAAGGTTGCGCCCCATCCCTGCCTGCCAGCAGGCGGCCGTCAAATCCTGGCCCATCATCTTCAAACCGGCGGCATCAGCCGCATCCTGGTTGCCGCCATGGCTGTCCTTGTTCGCCGCGTACCAGATCGCGCTCGGGTGGTTGGCGCCCAGTACCGGCACCTTGGCCCCGTCCTGCGGGCTGATGCTGACCAGCCCCAGCACACCCACCTGGGGGCCGTATTGCTGCTGGATCCAGCTACGCACCGGTGCGCCGAAGGCGACCATTGGCAGCGGGTTGGCGGCGCTTTGCACGGTCATCTCGCGGACCATGCGCAGCTGATAATCCTTGAAGTAGCCGTAGGTGCCTGTCAGGGCATCACCCGCGCTGGCGGGCGCGGCAATGGGGGCGATGTCGATGATGGTCTGGTAGGCCGGGGTCTGGCTGGCGTCCACGCCGTTGAAGGTCAGCAATTGGGCCCAGCGGTCAGTGGTATTGGAGCGCAGGTAATCTTGGGCTTGGGTCAGCGAATAATCGGGCGGGAAGTGCAACAGTTCGATGCTGCGGCGGTTCTGCAGTGCCATCCCCAATGGTAGGAACAGGTACCAGTCATAGGACCATTTACCGTCCTTGTTCAGTCGAGTGGCCCCGTCATAGGCCAGCTCGCCACTGTCCAGCAGCTTGCGCAGCGGCTCGGCATAGTCGCTGGGCACGTCGCTGATGTTGGCATACAGGTGGTTGTTGTCGCGGGTGACTTGCACGTTGGCATTGGCATAGCCGTCGCGACGGACGCTCTGGGTCAAGTAATGCTCCACGGTCTGTTCCAGCGTCCAATCCCGGTAACAGATCACATGGCAGTTGTTGGGGTAGGCAAACAGGCGGGTGGCGCGCTGGGTATCGCCCAGGTCTATCTGTGCATCGGCCAGGGCCAGGCCGCTGAAGGCGAGGGCGGCGAGGCTCGATAAGGCAATCTTGTGCATGCTTAACTCCTTGTCAGTGGCCGCCCGAATGGGCGGCGGTGCTCATACTGCTGCAGGGAGCCTGGAAATGAGAAGAGCGAGCGCGCTGGTAATGGCTGCAAGTGTGCTGTCGAGCGCCTTGGCGCTGGCTGACGAGCGCGATGTTTGGATGTTCGCGCAGTGGGCAGGTGACCATCAGACCCGGCCGTTTCGCGAGATGCTGGTGAACGCTCGCCTCTACGGCGTAGTGCCCATTCACCAACTGCTGCGCTCGGCCTCGGACTGGAAACTGTGCCGAGCCTCGCCCTTCGCGGTGCCCCCGGTAAGTAACTGGCCAGCTGTGCGTTCCACGCTGTCGCTGCTTCAGGCCCTGGGCGATCAAAAGGTGCTGGGCCCATTCGAGGTGGTTTCGGCCTACCGTGATCCTGGGCTCAATCGCTGCGCTGGTGGGGCTGTGGGCAGCGCCCATACCCGTGCCTTCGCGGTGGATGTCCTGCTGCCGGCATGGGCCGACCCCAATCCGCTTTGCCGCTTCTGGCAGCAACATGGCCAAGCCTGGAACATGGGGTTGGGACGCTACCCGAGTGGACGTATCCACATCGATACTGCCGGCTACCGCACGTGGGGCGGTGATGGCAGCGCGGGTTCGTCATTTTGCAGCAAGCCCAGGTAAGGGGAGGGGGCGCCGCCCAGTGGGTACAACGGGTTCACCGGCGCCTGGCCGGAGCAGCCTAGCTTGCCTTGAGCTTTTCGACAGGCAAAGAAAAAGGGCCTACCTTGCGGTAAGCCCTTTGACTTGTTTGGTGGCTACACAGGGACTTGAACCCCGGACCCCAGCATTATGAATGCTATGCTCTAACCAACTGAGCTATGTAGCCGATGGGGCGCATTATTCCCGTGTGCCGGCCTCGTGTCAACACTCATTTCGAAAAAAAATTGCACGCTTTCAAAAACTTAGCGTCCGCATCCGATTCTTGTGAATGAATCGCCACCGTGCCAACCGTTACGCGGAGGCTGTTGTAGGGGCGTTGTGGTTTGAATGCGTGGCTAGCGCCTGGATAAAAAGGTAGCTATGTATCTATTCGATTCCGGATAATCAGGCTTTGAACCTGCCCACGGAATGACCGCTCATGGCTACCAGCAGCACCTCAAATGCCAGCGCTGGCACGGGTTCGGCGAACCCGGCCAATCCACTGGTGATGCGTATCATCGGTTTCTGCGCGCTGGCGCACCTGATCAATGACCTTATCCAGTCAGTGCTGCCAGCGATCTATCCGATGCTCAAGGCCAACTACGATCTGAGTTTTGCGCAGATTGGCATGATCACCTTGACCTTCCAGATCACAGCTTCGCTATTGCAGCCGTGGGTGGGTTTCTTCACCGACCGCAGGCCTACGCCCAACTTGCTGCCGCTGGGCACCCTGTGCACCTTGGTCGGCATCGTCATGCTGGCGTTCGTTGGCAGCTTCCCGATGATTCTGCTGGCATCGGCGCTGGTCGGTATCGGGTCTTCCACCTTCCATCCGGAAACGTCACGTATCGCCAGGCTGGCTTCAGGTGGCCGTTTTGGCTTGGCACAATCGACCTTCCAGGTAGGCGGCAACACCGGCTCTGCCTTTGGCCCGCTGCTGGCAGCGGCCATCGTCATTCCCTTCGGCCAGACCCACGTAGCCTGGTTCGGCGTGGCAGCACTGTTTTTCTTCGCCGTGACCCTGATGCTGCGCCGTTGGTACATGGAACACTTGAACCAGTCCAAGGCCCGCAAAACAGTGCAGGCCAGCCATGGCATTTCCCGTGGGCGAGTAGTTGCGGCGCTGATCGTGCTGGGGTTACTGGTGTTTTCCAAGTACTTCTACATGGCCAGCTTCACCAGCTATTTCACCTTCTACCTGATCGAAAAGTTCGACCTTTCGGTGGCAAGCTCGCAGTTGCATCTATTCCTTTTCCTCGGCGCTGTAGCCGCAGGTACGTTCTTCGGCGGGCCGATCGGTGACCGAATCGGGCGCAAAGCGGTGATCTGGTTCTCGATCCTGGGCGTGGCGCCGTTCACCCTGGTGCTGCCGTATGCCGACTTGTTCTGGACTACGGTACTGAGCGTGTTGATCGGTTTCATCCTCGCATCGGCGTTCTCGGCCATCGTGGTCTATGCCCAGGAACTGGTGCCGGGCAGTGTGGGCATGATTGCCGGGGTGTTCTTCGGGCTGATGTTCGGCTTTGGCGGTATCGGTGCCGCGCTGCTGGGCTACCTGGCCGATTGGCGCGGGATCGAATACGTGTATGGCTTGTGCTCGTACCTGCCGTTGTTCGGCCTGCTGGCAGTGTTCCTGCCGTCTACCAGCAAGCGTTGAGTTAGCTGGGGCCTCGCTGAGGCCCCAGGCGATTGACGGCTCTGCCTGCCTTGGCCTAGAGTGCCGTCTTTCATTTCACCCACCTGCGTAGTAGCCATCGCAATGCGCCGTAGCCAATCCCTCCCACACGCTCGCCAGCCTGCGCTTGAGGCCATGCGTCGTGCGTGGCCGAGCGATACGGTGCTCAAGCGTCGCCGCAGCGTGCTGTTCGCCTTCACCTTCTCGCCACACCCAGCCCTGATCTGACCCTGCGCCCTTGCCCCGTTCACCGTCCCGGTGCCGTCCCGGTGCGCGTTGGGGCGCCTGTATCTGCACGTCTTTTCGGTTTTGCCTGGAGTGGTACATGAACATGCGTTTGCTGGCGGGCCTTCTGTTCGCCGTGTCGGTGGTGGGCTTCAGCCTGGGAGCCAGCCTGCCGCTGGTGTCGTTGCGCTTGCACGAAGCCGGTGCTGGCACCCTTGAAATCGGCATCATCTCGGCCATTCCGGCCGCAGGCATGATGTTTTCGGCGTTCTTGGTCGATGCCTGCTGCCGGCACCTGACCCGGCGCACTATCTACCTGTTGTGCTTTAGCCTTTGCACGGTAAGCGTCGCGTTGCTCGATTCGGCCTTCGATTCGCTGTGGCTGCTGGCCCTGCTGCGTCTGGGGCTGGGCATCGGCATGGGCATTGCGATCATCCTCGGGGAGTCCTGGGTCAACGAACTGTGCCCGGATCACAACCGTGGCAAGATCATGGCCCTTTACGCCACCAGTTTCACGGGCTTCCAGGTCCTTGGCCCTGCACTGATCGCGCTGCTTGGCGCCGATAGCCCTTGGATCATCGGTGTGGTCACCCTAGGTTACGGCCTGGCTTTGCTATGTATCGTGCTGACAGTACCCAACGACCACGTCGAGCATGGCGATGATGACGAGAAAAGCTTCGGCCTGATGGGCTTCTTCCGCGTGGCGCCAGCGTTGTGCGTAGCGGTGCTGTTTTTTTCGTTCTTCGATGCCGTGGTGCTGTCGCTGCTGCCGGTGTATGCCACCAGTCATGGCTTTGCCGTGGCTGTGGCAGCACTGATGGTAACGGTGGTGTTCGCCGCAGACATGGTGTTCCAGCTGCCGTTGGGCTGGTTGGCCGACCGCGTAGAGCGCACGGGGCTGCATTTACTGTGCGGGCTGGTGGCGATGGCCATCGGCATCGCCTTGCCGTGGCTGCTGCAGGTGACCTGGCTGCTGTGGCCAATGCTGGTGCTGCTGGGCGCGGTGGCCGGTGGTATCTACACTTTGGCGCTGGTGCTGATCGGCCAGCGCTTCAAGGGCCAGGACCTGGTCACGGCCAATGCCAGCGTGGGCCTGTTGTGGGGCGTCGGCAGCCTAGTCGGGCCGCTGGTGAGCGGGGCGGCGATGGGTGTCGCACCCCATGGTCTGCCTATGGCGCTGGCGCTGATGGCAGGGTTGTTCGTGTGCTTTGCCCGGCAGTCCTGGCGCCGGGCAGGCGAAATGCGAGCGCTGGCCGATTGAGTTTGGCGGGTGGCCAGGGCCGGCCTGTTCGCGGGTGGATCGGGGCCCACGTCGCTAATCAGAATGTCCCGCGCAGCGTTACCGAGACATTGCGCGGGTCTCCCCAGTAATACCCGGTTGGCGTCGGCGCTACCTGGCGGTAGTACTTTTTATCGAAGATGTTGTTGGCATTGAGCTGCACCGAGTAGTGCTCGTTGAAGCGGTAGTTGACCATGGCGTTGTACACCGCGTAACCCGCCTGGCTAGCCTCGGCGCCGGGGTTGACGCCGCGTGCGTTGCTGGCCGCCTTTGAATAGATCGCACTCTGTGCCTGCACGCCACCGCCAACGGTCCAGGCATCGAGTTGACCCGGCAGCCGGTAGCTGGTGAATAGCTTGAGCAGGCGTTTGGGGTCAGTGGTGCGGATGGCATTGCCCTGGTTGGTCGGGTCGTTCAGGTACTCGGTGGTGTTGTAGGTGTAGCCACCGGCGACGTTCCAGCCTGGCAGCACCTCGCCGGAAATCTCCAGTTCGAAGCCTTGGCTACGGTTCTTGCCTGCGGCGATCTTGCAGTAGCCGGTATTGACCCCACACGGCTGGCCGCTGGCGATGTCGTCGATCGCGTTACCCACTTGATAGATGCGAAACAACGCGAGCGATGCGTTCAGGCGCCCGTCGTAGAACTCGCCCTTGATGCCGGTTTCGTAGGCTTGACCTTCGACCGGTTCGAGCACCGAGCCGTTGATATCGGTGGAGGTTTGCGGGTTGAAGATTTCGGTATAGCTGGCGTAGGTGCTGAAGTTATCGTTCAGGTCATAAATCAGCGCGGCGTAGGGCACGATCTTGTTGTCGACGCTGAAGCTGCCATTGCTACTGGTGTTGTTCTCTTGCTCGTAGTCATACCAGTTGCTGCGTGCACCGATGATCGCCGTCAGCGGGTCGGCCAGCGAAATCCGCCAGGTGGCGTAGGCGCCTTGCTGGGTTGTGCGGGTGCGTACCGGGTGGGCGAGTATGTCGATATCGGGGTTGGCCAGGCTAGTTTTCGGGTGCCATTGGCGGATGTCGAATACGCCCGACTGCACATAATTGGTCGCCGAGGCGTATGAGTCGTTGCGGATACGCTCCACGCCCAGCATCAGGTCATGGGTCCGGCCGAGTAGGTCGAACGGCCCGTTGAGGGTCGCGCTCAGGTTGTTTTGCAGGCTTTCACCGCCATCGCCTTCAGTAACCTGGTAGTTCATCAGGTAAGGGTTGTTGGTCGGGTTGGCAGAACCGGTGGCGCGGCTGAGGTAGGTTTGCTTGAAGCCGTTGTCGGCCAGCTCGAAGTGGGTGCGCTGGGCCATCAGCTTGAGCTTCCAGTCGTTGTCGAAGCGGTGCTCGAGTTCTGCGAAGGTCTGCAGGTTGCTGCGGTTCCAACGGTTCCAGTCGGCGCCCAGGTAAGTGCTGCGGCCCAGCGGTAGCGGCGAGCCGTCATAGTCAGCAGGTAGGTTGCCCCAGGCCCCGGTGGCATCGAGCTTGGTCCATTCAAGGCCGGTGGTCAGGGTGGTGCTGTCATTGAGGTCGAAAGCCAGCACGCCGTACAGCACCTCCTTGCGCTCCTGGCGTGCTGCCTGGAAGTGGTCCTTGTCATCGTGCACGGCGATCACTCGGCCACGCACATTGCCGGTCTCGGTCAGCGGGCCGGAGAGGTCTGCCACGTAACGCTGGGCATCCCACGAGCCCAAGGTGACGCTGCCTTCGCCCTGGTATTGGTAGGTGGGGCGCTTGCGCACCAGGTTGACAGTGCCCGAAGGGTTGCCGGCACCGCGAATCATGCCAGTGGCGCCGCGCAGGATCTCGGCCCGGTCGATGATGGCTGAGTCGCTTTGAATGAACGAGCCGCCACCACTGCCCTGTACCACCGTGGCACCGTCATACTGGATGGCATCGATTGCGTAGCCGCGCGAATAGTACTGTACCCGCTCGCTGTCGGTCAGGTTCACGACCACGCCTGGGGTCTGCTCCAGCAAATGGGTGAGGTTGGTGATGTGCTGGTCATCGAGGCGCTGGCGCGTGATCACGGTGACCGACTGTGGCGTTTGCCGCAGGCTTTGCGCGGTCTTGCCGATGGTGACAGCGCCAGTGGTGTATGAGCCGCTGCGCTCGGTCGTTTCGCCCAGCCGAGCGCTGGAAATGCTGGTGGCTCCCAGTTGCAGCGCGCCGTCGGCAGCCATTGTCGGGGTCAGCACAAAGCTGCCGTCACCCTCTTGTTGCACCTGAACATCGCTGCCCTGCAACAGAATCGACAGCGCTTGAGCGCCATCATGACGACCCTGCACACCCTGTGTGGCCTTGCCTTGCAGGCTGCTGGCATCGTACGAGAGGTTCAGCCCGCCTTGGCGGGCCAGTTGGTCCAGTGCCGCTGCCAGTGGGCCGGGTGCAATGTGCCAGTCGCGCGGCTGGCTATGGCTCGAAGGCGCCGCCAGGGCCACTGCCGGAGCAGCCAGGCCGCAGCCCAAGCCAAGGCCGAACACGCCAGCGCGCACAGCTTGGCTCAGCCGCACATTGCGGGGAAAACTGGGGTGGATCATGGAGCGCTCCTGAAGGTTGGTAGACCGCTGTTGGGGCTTTATTCCCTTCAGGCCGAACGAGAATGAGATTCCACCTCATTTATTTCTAGAAATATTCAAACGGCGGCGACGCTCACCCAGTAACGCGTACGCAAGTCGATGCGCACCGGCAGGCTGCGCCCCAACAGTTGGAGGATCCGCAGCGTGTCGCCTAATTGATAGGTACCCGACACCCTCAGCCCCGCCACCTCTGGAGCGCAACGCAGCACGCCTGGGCGGTAGCGCGCCAGCTCGGCGATGAATTCACCCAGTGGCATCTGCTGCACGCTGAGCACGCCATCGGTCCAGCCCCACGGGTCGCCATGCCAGTGGGCGGGGGAGTAGGCGCCGCTGGCCAGCACTTGCAACACTTCGCCAGCCTGCAGCTGCTTGGCAGCGCTGGTGTTCGGCAATAGCGTGACGGTGCCGCGGCGCACCGCCAGCAACACCCCCCGATCGTTTTCACGCAGGAGTAATTGCCCATCGCGGGTGCCCAACGCGCCGATGCGCGTGTTGATGCGATAAGGCCGGTCGTCGCTGGCGTTGCTGTCCAGGCTGACCTCGCCACGCAGCAGCGTCAGCTCACGGTAGTCGGCGCTGTAGTGCAGATCGATGGCACTGGCAGTGTTGAGTTGAATAAGGCTGCCATCACTGCCCTGGATGCGGCGGCGTTCGCCAGTGGCTGTGCGGTTGTCTGCCATCAGGGCTGGCAGGCCCAGGGGCTCGCGGGCGGCCCAACCGAGGCTGCCACCGACTGCTAGCACCGCCAGCAGCTTGAGCTGGTCACGGCGGCGGATCTGCAGGCGCCGGCTACCCTCCAGGGTGTTGCGGCTCAGTGCGTTCGGCAGCTCAGCCAGTTCATCGCTCAGGTTGCTGACCCGCAACCAGGCCTGGGCATTGTGCGGATGCTCGCCCAACCATTGCTCGAACGCACGGTGCGTTTCAGGGCTTGGCGTATCGAAGCGCAGTTTCACCAGCCACGCGATGGCCTGGTCGACCTGTGCCTGTGGCGGTGCTGGCTCACTCGGCATAACGTAGCCGGTAGCAAACGCCCAGCGCCTTGGCCAAGTCGCGCTCGACGGTGGCTCGCGAAACCGCCAGGCGCAGCGCGATCTTGGGGATGCTCAAACCCTCTAGCTGGGCCAGCAAAAAGGCCTGTCGGGTACGCGGCTTGAGCTGTTGCAAGGCACGGTCCAAGCGTTCGAGGGTATCGAGGATGATGCGTCGGTGCTCCTCGCTGGGCGCCTCGCCCTCAGGCAGCAGTGCCAGGCTTTCCTGATAGGCCCGCTCCAGCGCACGGCGGCGGAACTGGTCGATCATCAGGCCACGGGCAATGCTGCTCAGGTAGGCGCGGGGCTCTTTGAGCGGTGATACCTGGCGCGCGCGTAGCAAGCGCACGAAGGTATCTTGTGCCAGGTCCGCCGCATGCTCCTGGCAGCCGACCCGGCTGCGCAGCCAGCCACGCAACCAGGCGTGATGCGACTGATAGAGCAGAGCGACCTCGGCCGGTTTGAGCGTGTCGTTGATCTGCATCGTAGCGAAGGCCCGGTTTTGTGGATCATGTGCGTTTGTGAATGGTTCTCAATTCTATGCGGGGATGCTGGCACTGAGCAATGGCGTTTCTGGAATTACCTGAGCAAGATCCGGCGTTTGCCCGATGAGTGGCTGCGTTATGCTGGACCGGCCTGAAGCTGAAGGAGCGTTGCTAGATGCTTGCCGACCTTTCCCCTGACGCGTACCGCGCAGCCACGCACTACCTGGCTTCACTGGATCCTGACTGGGCACGGCATATCCAGGCTACCGGGCCATGCCTGCATCGGGCCACCCCAGAGCGCGAGCCTTACGAAGCGCTGGTACGCGCCATCGCCTATCAACAGCTCCATGCGCGAGCAGCGGAGGCGATACTTGGCCGGTTGCTGGCTCTGTTCCCCGGGCAGCCGTTTCCAGCGCCCGCACAACTGTTGGCGCTCAGTCCCGAGGCACTGCGTGGGTGTGGCTTTTCGGCGAGTAAGCTGGCCACCCTCCAGGGTATTGCGCAAGCCAGCCTGCAGGGCATCGTGCCAAGCCGCGATGAGGCACAAGAGCTATCCGATGATGCGCTGATAGCGCGCCTGGTGACGTTACGTGGCGTGGGCCGCTGGACGGTGGAAATGCTGCTGATCTACTGCCTGGAGCGTTCGGATATTCTGCCGGTGGACGATTTTGGTGTGCGCGAGGGCTACCGTCGGCTCAAGGGGCTGGACAAGGCGCCGACGCCAGCCCAGATGCGCTCGCTTGGCGGTGCCTGGAGCCCGTACCGTACCGTTGCCGCCTGGTACCTGTGGCGGGCGTGAGCCACCGACCGAACCGACTGTCGAGGTTAACCGCGATGAATGCTTTCACAACCGACCTTCAACGCTGGCAAGCCGTCGAAGCCCGCGATGCCTCTGGCGCCGGGCATTTCGTCTACGCGGTGCGCACCACCGGTGTGTACTGCCAGCCCGGCTGCAAGGCGCGCATGGCCAAACGCGAGAATGTCGAGTTCTTCAACGACTCCAGCAGTGCCGAAGCCGCAGGCTACCGCCCGTGCCGCCGCTGCATGGCCCAGCCGAACGCTTCTCGGCGCGCAGACTTGGTGGCCCGCGCCTGTCGCTTGCTCGAACGCAGCGACAGCCCGCCGACGCTCGACCAACTCGGCGCGCAACTTGCTGTCAGCCCATTCCACCTGCACCGCTTGTTCAAAGCCGCAACCGGCCTCACGCCCAAGGCATACGCCAGCGCCTTTCGCGCCCGGCGCCTGCGCGAGCGGCTGGGCGATGGGGATGGGTCGGTAACCGATGCCATCTACGACGCGGGCTACAACTCCAACAGCCGTTTCTATCAGAGCGCCCCCCAGCGCCTGGGCATGCAACCCCGCGACTACCGGGCTGGCGGCGTGGGTGCGACCGTCCATTTCGCCATCGGCGAGTGTTCTCTGGGCGCAATCTTGGTAGCGCAAAGCGAAAAGGGTATCTGCGCGATCGCGCTGGGCGATGATCCCGAGGTTTTGCTCGAGCAGCTGCAGGATCAGTTTCCCAAGGCTCGTTTGATTGGGGGCGATGCCAGTTATGAGCGGCTGGTCGCCGAAGTGGTCGGGTTCGTCGAGGCGCCAGCACTGGGGTTGAACCTGCCGTTGGACGTGCAGGGTACCGCCTTCCAGGAGCGGGTCTGGCAGGCGCTGCGCGAGGTGCCCGTGGGCAGCCAGGTCAGCTACAGCGATATCGCTGAACGCATCGGTGCACCAAAAGCGGTGCGGGCGGTAGCCAAGGCCTGTGGCGCCAATCGCATTGCGGTGGCCATCCCTTGCCATAGGGTGGTGCGCCGTGACGGCGATATCAGCGGCTATCGCTGGGGGGTAGAGCGCAAACGGCAGCTGCTGGCACGAGAAACGGCACTCACCTGAAGGCACCAAGGCGGGTAGAATCCACCGCCATATCGATGTGTGAAGAGGAACATTCGATGAGGCGCGTTTGCCTTGCCCGTTTTTGTCTGGCCTTCTTGGCCTTGATGTTGGTAGTGGCGCAGCCGGCCTGGTCGGCGCCCGTGGCACCCGCATCGAACCTTGCGGCCGGCGATTTGCCAGCGCTGGATGAAACCGCCAGCTATGAACAACTCAGTGACCGGCTCGACCTGATCCGCCAGGGGGTCACCAGCAACGCCAACGACGATGTGCTCTCGCAGTTGCGCTTGGCGACCGTGCAGGTGCAGCGCCAGGCTGATGCCTTGAGCACCTTGCGCGCCGCCGATGTGGCCAAACTGGACGATAAGCTCAATGTGCTGGGGCCGGTGCAGCCGGACGAAGCGCCGAGCATCACCCAGCAGCGTAGGCAGCTTGATGCCGAGAAAAAGGCGCTGGTGGCCGAACAGGACCAGGCCGCCAAGTTGACCCAGTCGGCCCGCGACCTGTCGACACAGATCGTCAACCTGCGCCGCAGCCAGTTCAACTCGCAGATCCTCAGCCGTGCCGCCAGTCCGTTGAGCCCCGCATTCTGGTCGAGCCTGATCCGCCCCACCGATGATGATGTCGCTCGCCTGCGTGACCTGCGCAGTGAAGCTGGGGCTGCCTTGAACAGTGCCTTCAGCGCCGATCATCGCTGGTTCTTCATCGCCACTGTGGCAGCCGCGTTCCTGGTCTGGATCTGGCTGCGGCGGGTGATCGAGCGCATGTTGGCCGCTGCCATGGTGCGCTGGCTACCCGAGGGGCGCCTGCGCCGCAGCGCATTGGCCCTGAGCGTCAGCCTGGCCACCCTGGCCACCATCGCAGGGTCGGTATCGCTGCTGCGCTGGGGCCTTGAGAGCAGTGCAGAACTGGGCTCCGACGTTGCCAGCCTGACCAACCATTTCCTGACACTAGTGGTGTTCAGCGCCTTCATCAGCGGACTGGGCCGCGCCATGCTGATGCTGCAGCGCCCGTCCTGGCGCCTGCCAGCAATCCACGACGAAGTGGCTGTGGCCCTGGGCTGGTTCCCCAAGCTGCTGGCATTGGCGCTGATGGTGATGCTGACCATCGAGCGCATCAACAGTGTGATCGGCACGAGCCTGGCGCTGACCGTGGCCACCAATGGCCTGACGGCGTTGGTGGTGGCGGCGATTTTCTCGTTTGCCCTGGTGCGATACCGCCGCACGTTGCGTGAGCATCAACTGCCCCGCCCGGCAGGGTTGGCTGGCTTGATCCCGTTCGTGATCGTGGTGTGGGTCGGTTTGATCGTGCTGAGCCTGCTGGCCGGCTACCTGACGTTGGCTTACTTCCTCACCGGCAAGCTGCTGTGGATCAGTGTGGTCGGGGTGTGCGCCTACCTGCTCACCACCTTCTTTAGCGACCTGTGTGAAATCCTGCTCTCGCCTCGCCAGCCAGGGGGGCTGACGCTGGCCGCGAGCCTGGGCTTGGCACCGCGCCACCAGGCGCAGGCCAGCACCGTGCTGGTGGGTATCAGCCGCACGGTGCTGCTGCTCATGGCCATCCTGCTGGCGTTGATGCCATCGGGCACGAGCCCCGGCGAGTTGCTGCTGAGCCTGGGTGATTGGGACGGCACCGGCGGCAAGCTGCTCGGCAACCTCAACATCGTGCCGCAGGACATAGTGCTGGCGTTGTTGATCTTTGTGGGTGGCTGGTTGGCCATACGGGTGCTCAAGCGCTGGCTCAGCGAGCGGTTGCTGCCGGAAACCGACATGGATGCAGGTATGCGGGCCTCGCTGGTGACCCTCGTGGGGTACCTCGGTTTCCTGTTCCTGGCCATGTTGGTGATGTCGACCCTGCATATCAACCTGACCAGCCTGACGTGGGTCGTCAGTGCGCTGTCGGTGGGCATCGGTTTCGGTTTGCAGCAGATCGTGCAGAACTTCATCTCCGGCCTGATCCTGCTGACCGAGCGCCCGGTGAAGGTGGGCGATTGGGTGAGCCTGGCAGGGGTCGAGGGGGATATCCGCCGGATCAACGTGCGTGCAACTGAAATCCAGATGTCCGACCGCTCAACGGTGATTGTGCCCAACTCGCAGTTCATTTCGCAGAATGTGCGGAACGTGACCATGGGCAATGCCCTGGGCGTGGTGGGTATCACGCTGACGTTGCCGCTGGATACCGATGCCAACCGCGTGCGCGAACTGCTGCTGGCGGCCTATCAGGAGCATGAAGCGATCCTTGACGCGCCGGCCAGTTCGGTCAGTTTCAAGGAGCTGACTTCAACGGGCATGGTCATTGGTGTGAGTGGCTTTGTGGCGGGGCCGCGGCAGGTATCGGGCACTCGCAGCGATTTACTGTTCACCATTCTGGGCCGCTTGCGCGAAGAGGGGATCGCCCTGTCGTCGCCCCAGAGCATGGTGCTGCTGCAGGAAGGCACGCGGGGGGGCGATGAGCCTTCGTGAGCATTTTGCCGCTGAGGGCCGTTCGTAACGCGAATGTCTTTATAGCCCAACGTCGTTGAGGCCAACAGGTGTTCGCCTCAGCGCCTGGTCAGGCGCTGAGGCTGATGCGTCCTAGTCGACGCCTGGCCTTGAAGGCGGTGAAGGCGTCGTGGTGGACACCTCTGGCCCATCACCCCAAACAGCGGGTCACATGCTTCACCGACTGATAAGCCGACAACCCCCAGGGCCCCAGCTCGCGACCAATTCCGCTGCCCTTGGTGCCGCCCCAAGACGTCTCCACGAACACTGCCTGTATCGAGTTGATCCACACATGCCCGACTTCCAGGGCGTCGGCGACACGTTCGGCGCGTGCCAGGTCGGCGCAGCACACCGTGGCAACCAGCCCGAAACGGCTGTCGTTGGCCTCGGCAATCGCCTGTTCCTCAGTGGCGAAGCGGCGCGCGCAGAGTACCGGGCCGAAGATTTCCTCGGTCCAGAGGCGGCTATCCTTGGGCACGTCGGTATACAGTGTCGGGCTCACGAACCAGCCTTCGCGGTCCAGCGCCTGTCCACCTGCCAGGCAATGCAAGCCTTCTTCACGGGCGGTGGCGAAGTAGCTGGCAACCTTCAGCCATTGTGCCTGGCTGGTCAGCGGCCCCATATCGACGTCTTCGGCCAAGGGGTTTCCCACCCGCAGCTTTTGCAGCGCCGCCTGCAGACGCGGTAGCAGCGTATCGGCAATGCCCTCCTGCACCAGCAGGCGCGAAGTGGCCGAACACATCTGGCCGGCGTTCCAGGTGATACCGGCGACGATCCATTGCACTGCCTGGTCCGGGTCGCAGTCGTCGAACACCACGATCGCCGATTTGCCACCCAGCTCCAGGGTCACCGGTCGGCATTGGGCCGAGGCACTGCGCATCACCAGGCTACCGACGCTGTTGCTGCCGGTGAACGAGAGTTTGTCCAAACCGTTGTGGTTGCTCAACGCGGCGCCTGTTTCAGCCTTGCCATTGACGATGTTCAGTACACCGGCCGGCAGGCCCAGGCTATCGGCAATCTGGCCGTAAGCCAGCTCGATGAGCGGCGTCACTTCCGAGGGTTTGAGCACCACGGTGCAACCGGCGGCCAGGGCTGGCGCAAGCTTCCAGGCGCTGGTCACCAGGGGGAAGTTCCATGGCACGATCAGGCCGACGACGCCTACCGGCTCCAGGCGGGTGCGCGCCGTGAAACCGGGCGCAGCCAACGGCACCTCGCGGTTTTTCGATGGCAGTTGCTCGGCCAGGTCGGCGTAGTAAGCGAAGGTGGCGATCGCGTCGTCCAAGTCGATCTCGGCCTCATGGCGTGGTTTGCCATTGTTGCGCATCTGCAGCGCGATCAATTCCTCGCGGCGCTGGCCGAGCTGTTCGGCAAAACCGCGCAGGTAGGCGGCACGCGCTTGGCTACAGACCCGTTTCCAGGTCGTCAGGGCCTGGCGCGCAGCGCTCACAGCCTGGTCGACCTGGGCCACGCTGGCAGCCATCAGTTCGGCGAACGGCAAGCCCAGTGCAGGCTCGTTGACGTTAATGCAGTCGCTGCCCTGGCCTTCGACCCAGCGCCCGCCAATGTAGTGGGAAGTATTCATGCAGATAATCCAGTCAGGCTGTTTCGGCAGCGGTTACAGGAGGATGCTCGGCGCTTTTGCAGCGCACCCAGCGCGGGCCTTTTGGGCCATACACGCCAGCAGGTTCAGGGAACAGGTTGAGCAGCAGCAGGTAAAGTACGCCGGCCAGGCCCAAAGTTACCGGCAGGCTCAGGTCGATGCCCCCGGCCAGGTTGCCCAAGGGGCCGACGAATTGCCCTGGCAGGTTGACGAAGCACAACCCGACCACCGCGCTGGGGATCCACGCGCCCATGCCACGCCAGTTCCAGCCGTGCAGGAACCAGTAGTGCCCACCACGCTGGCCGCGGGTAAACACCTGCAGGTCGTCGGCATGGTAAAAACCGCGCCGGGTAATCAGGCCGAGGATCATGATCACCATCCAGGGGCTGGTGCAGGTGATGATCAGGACGGCGAAGGTAGACACGCTCTGCACCAGGTTGAAGGTGAAGCGGCCGATGAAGATGAAGCCGATCGCCAGTACACCGATCAGCAAAGTAGCGCCAGCGCGGCTGAGCCGGCGCGGGAACACGCTGGACATGTCCAGCCCGGTGCCATATAGCGCGGTGGTGCCGGTGGACATGCCGCCGATCACGGCAATCAGGCACACCGGCAGGAAGAACCAGCTCGGCGCCACCGCCAGCAGGCCGCCGACGTAGTTGTTGGCAGCGATGTAATCGGGCGCTTGGGTGGCCACCAGGGTGGCGGTGCACAGGCCGAACAAGAATGGGATCAGCGTTGCGACCTGTGCTGCAATCACCGCCAGCATGATGCGCGACTTAGGGGTTTGCCGTGGAATGTAGCGCGACCAGTCGCCGAGGAAGGCACCGAACGACACCGGATTGCTCATTGCCAGGATCGCGGCACCGACGAAAGCTGCCCAAAAGCCCGGCTGGCTTAGGTTGACGCTACCGGCAAAGCCCGCATCGAATGGGCCGGCAAAGGCGAATATGCCCAGCAGAAACAGCAGGCTCGACGCCCAGACGGCGATCTTGTTGACCCACAGCATGAAGCGAAAACCAAAGATGCACACAACCAGCACCAGCACCGCGAACAGGCCGTAGGCCAGGCCCAAGGTCAGGTCGGTTTCCGGCAGCCCGGCCAGGCGCTTGGCGCCGCCGACCAGGGCATCACCTGAGCTCCACACCGACAGTGAAAAGAACGCCACAGCGGTGAGCAGCGACAGGAACGAGCCAACGATGCGCCCGTGCACACCAAAGTGTGCGCCCGATGACACCGCGTTGTTGGTACCGTTGAGCGCACCGAACAGGCCCATGGGGGCGAGGATCAGTGCGCCAACGCCAACGCCGAGCAGAATTGCCCAGACGCCGGCCTGGAACGATAGCCCGAACAGCACTGGGAAGCTGCCCAATACGGCAGTGGCGAAGGTATTGGCACCGCCGAAGATCAGGCGGAACAGGTCTAGCGGGCAAGCGTCGCGTTGATCGTCGGGGATCTGTTCGACGCCATTGGTCTCGATACCGGTCGAGTGGCTCATGGTGATGCTCCAGCGCGGTTGTTGTAGGCCCGCAGCTGTGCGCGGGCCCTATTGTGGGTGCGATGGCAGTGCGGCAAGGCCGCGTAAGTTGGATCAGGCTGCAGTCACGACCGACAAGTGCTCGTGGCACGCCAGCCAATGATCGCCCTGGCGGCGAAACACGATGGTTTCGCGTTCGGCCAGTTGGTGTTCTTCGCCGGCAAGGCTGATATGCGTAGCCACGTCATGCATGAAGATGGCTACTTGCCCTTGCAGGCTCACCTGCACGTTGCTCGACTCACAGCCGAGCACGGCAAAACCCTCGGCCTGCCATTGGGCCCAGAGAGCTTGGTATTCACGGCGCGAGAGCAGCGGGTGGGGCAAGGTGTGGAACAGGAAAGTGGCGTCTTCGCTGAAACAGGCGAAATAGCGTGCGCTGTCGTTGCTGGCGAAGGCTGCGATCAGGTCGGCGGCGGCTTTGCGTACTTGAGCGGTCTGGTCCACGACAGTGGCCTCACGATTATTGTGATTGTGGTGAAGCGATTCTGGTGGCGACGCAGAAGGGGAAAAATCGCTAAGGAAAAATAATCACTTCAGAAATCTGTGAAGTGATGGCCGTAAGGCCCTAGCCTGCCCATCCGACTGACGGTTCTACGCGACCCTGATCCTTGCCTACGCTCACACTCCCACCCTTTGCGAGTAGGAGATGCGTCATGGCGTTCCAATACAAGCGTCTGGACAAGAATGATGCCGCCGTTCTTTTGGTCGACCACCAAACGGGCCTGTTATCGCTGGTACGCGATATCGACCCCGACCGGTTCAAGAACAACGTGCTGGCGCTCTCTGACCTGGCCAAGTACTTCAAGCTGCCGACCATCCTGACCACCAGTTTCGAAACCGGCCCCAACGGCCCGCTGGTTCCGGAGCTCAAGGAGCAGTTCCCTGACGCCCCCTATATCGCCCGCCCTGGCAATATCAACGCCTGGGACAACGAAGACTTCGTCAAGGCGGTAAAGGCCACTGGCAGGAAACAGCTGCTGATCGCCGGGGTAGTCACCGAAGTCTGCGTAGCCTTTCCGGCATTGTCAGCCCTGGAGGAGGGCTTTGAGGTATTCGTGGTGACCGACGCCTCTGGCACTTTCAACGAGTTGACCCGCGACTCGGCCTGGCGGCGCATGGAGGCAGCCGGTGCTCAGCTGATGACCTGGTTTGGCGTGGCTTGCGAGCTGCACCGTGATTGGCGCAACGATGTCGAGGGGCTGGGTACGCTGTTCTCCAATCACATCCCCGACTATCGCAATCTGATGACCAGTTACGACAAGCTGGCGAAGTAGGGTAGCAAGGGCGTTGCCAGACGAGCAAAGCGGTTTGCTGTCATGTCCAGTGCTCGATTAGTCTGAGTGCAACGCCCTTAACGCAATCGAGGAATACGTATGAAGGAACATACCTATCAGGTGACGGTGGATTGGGTGGGCAATACGGGTGAGGGCACATCCAGCTATACCTCCTATCAGCGCAATTTCACCGCCCAAGCCCTGAGCAAACCTGTGCTTGAGGGCTCTGCAGACCCGGCCTTTCGCGGTGATGCCAGCCGCTGGAACCCCGAGGACATGCTTGTCGCATCGCTTTCGGCCTGTCACAAGCTCTGGTACTTACACCTATGCGCAGTCAACGCGGTGAATGTGCTTGAGTATGTCGATAATGCTCAGGGGCGAATGGTTGAAGGCGATGCTCATCGTAAAGGGCATTTCACTGAAGTGGTCCTGCGTCCACAGATCGTGGTCAGCGCAGAGTCCGATGTAACCCTTGCAAGGCAGCTGCATGATACTGCCCATCATGAGTGTTTCCTGGCCAATTCGGTCAATTTTCCAGTGCGCTGCGAACCGGCTATCCACCGCCAGGGCTAAAGAAAAAACCCCTTGCGGCGTGGGCAGCAAGGGGTTTTTTTCGGCTTGCACAGCGCTTTGTGCGTTACACGTTGAAGCGGAAGTGCATAACGTCACCGTCTTTGACGATGTAGTCCTTGCCTTCAAGGCGCCATTTGCCGGCTTCCTTGGCGCCGCTTTCACCCTTGAACTGGATGAAGTCGTCGTAGGCCACCACTTCGGCGCGGATGAAGCCTTTCTCGAAGTCGGTGTGGATCACCCCTGCGGCCTGCGGGGCGGTGGCGCCGACGCGCACGGTCCACGCGCGCACTTCCTGCACGCCAGCAGTGAAGTACGTTTGCAGGTTGAGTAGCTCGTAACCGGCACGGATTACACGGTTCAGGCCAGGCTCTTCAAGGCCCAGGGCCTCGAGGAACATATCTTTCTCTTCACCGTCGTCCAGCTCGGCGATTTCCGCTTCGATCTTGTTGCACACCGGCACCACGACCGCGCCTTCTTCTTCGGCAATGGCCTTGACCACGTCCAGGTGCGGGTTGTTCTCGAAGCCGTCTTCGGCCACGTTGGCGATGTACATCACAGGTTTGCTGGTCAGCAGGTGGAAGCCGCGGATCAGGGCCTTTTCATCATCAGCCATGTTCTTCATCAGGCTGCGCGCAGGCTTGCCTTCGGTGAAGTGCGGGATGAGCTTCTCCAGGATCGCCTTCTGGGCCAGGGCATCCTTGTCACCGCCCTTGGCATTGCGGGCAACTTTCTGCAGCTGTTTTTCGCAGCTGTCCAGGTCGGCGAAGATCAGTTCGAGGTCGATGATCTCGATGTCACGCTTGGGGTCGACGCTATTGGAAACGTGGATCACGTTTTCATCTTCGAAGCAGCGCACCACATGGGCGATGGCATCGGTCTCACGGATGTTGGCCAGGAACTTGTTGCCCAGGCCTTCACCTTTCGACGCCCCGGCCACCAGGCCTGCGATGTCGACGAACTCCATGGTTGTCGGCAGGATGCGGTTGGGCTTGACGATTTCCGCCAGGGCTGCCAGGCGTGCATCGGGCATCGGCACGATGCCGCTGTTCGGCTCGATGGTGCAGAAAGGGAAGTTCTCCGCCGCGATGCCAGACTTGGTCAGGGCGTTGAACAGGGTGGACTTGCCGACGTTGGGCAGGCCGACGATGCCGCAATTGAAACCCATGGGTATTCCCCTCTCTAGGAAATCAGGCCTTCTGGCTGTGCAACTCGCGCATGGCCTTGGCGAAGTCGCCAGCCAGTACGTCCGGCAGCACGCCGAGGGCAAAATCGATGCTGGCGTCGAGCTTCTCCTGCTCGGCGCGCGGCGCGCGGCCCAGGACGAAGTTGGAGACCAGTTTGGCGTCACCTGGGTGGCCGATGCCAAGCCGCAGGCGATGGAAGTCGTTCTGGTTGCCGAGCTGCGCGATGATGTCGCGTAGGCCGTTGTGCCCCCCATGGCCGCCGCCGCGCTTGAGCTTGGCAACGCCCGGAGGCAGGTCGAGTTCGTCATGAGCCACCAGGATTGCTTCCGGCTTGATGCGGAAGAAATTCGCCAATGCCGCCACGGCCTGGCCGCTGCGGTTCATGTAGGTAGTGGGGATCAACAGACGAACGTCGTTGCCCTGATGGCTGAACTTAGCCGTCAGGCCGAAATATTTCTTGTCAGCGGTCAGCGATACCCGCTGGGCGCTGGCAATGCGTTCTACGAAAAGAGCCCCTGCGTTATGCCGGGTCTGTTCGTATTCGGGGCCGGGGTTACCCAGGCCGACGATCAACTGGATGGCGGTCACGTCAGGGGCTCTTCCTTGGAGTTGTTGGGTTACAGGGCGCGGGGCGCACTGTAACCCGATCAACACCGGCGCGCGAGTGGATTACTCGGCAGCGTCTTCTTCAGCAGCTTCGGCGGAAATGCGCGGAGCGTGAACGTTGGCAACAGCTTTGTCATCACCGTGGGCCAGAGCGACGAACTCTACGCCTTTCGGAGCTTTCAGGTCCGACAGGTGGATGATGGTGCCGATTTCGGCCTTGGCCAGGTCAACTTCGATGAACTCTGGCAGGTCTTTGGCTTCGCAGGAAACTTCGATCTGCGATTCAACGTGCGAAACTTCGCCGCCTTTCTTGATCGGTGCTTCTTCGTTGATGAAGTGCACTGGAACAACAGCGGTCAGCTTCTGGCCAGCAACCACGCGAACGAAGTCAGCGTGCATGATGAAGCCTTTGGCTGGGTGACGCTGCATGGCCTTGACCACGACGTTCTGCTTGGCGCCATCGACGTTCAGTTCGATAACGTGGCTGAAGGCAGCTTCGTTTTCGAACAGCTTGGCGATTTCCTTGGCCACGATGGTCAGGGATTGGGCTTCTTTATCGCCACCGTATACAACGGCAGGGATGTTGGCGGAGTGACGCAGGCGGCGGCTCGCACCTTTCCCCAGGTCAGTACGCGCTTGGGCGTTCAGGATGAAATCAGTCATTTTGCTTCTCCAAAATAGCCTGCCGTAAGGCGTTTGCGACCAGCGCCAGACGGGGTGGCAAAAAAGCCCCGCCCCAACAAGATGCTGGGGCGGGGCGCTTCATATCAACACGTGTTCCGCTTAGCGGAACATCGCGCTGATCGATTCTTCGTTGCTGATGCGGCGAACCGCTTCGGCAACAACCGGTGCGATATCCAGCTGGCGGATACGGTCACAGGCTTGAGCAGCGGCAGACAGCGGAACGGTGTTGGTCACCACCAGCTCGTCCAGGACCGACTTCTCGATGTTTTCGATCGCACGGCCCGACAGAACAGGGTGCGTGCAGTAGGCGTAAACCTTGGCAGCGCCATGCTCTTTCAAGGCTTTGGCCGCGTGGCACAGGGTGCCGGCGGTGTCGACCATGTCGTCTACCAGGATGCATGTGCGCCCTTCGACGTCGCCGATGATGTGCATGACCTCGGAGTGGTTAGCCTTCTCGCGGCGTTTGTCGATGATACCCAGATCTACACCCAGGGACTTGGCAACGGCGCGTGCGCGCACAACGCCACCGATGTCCGGGGAAACGATCATCAGGTTCTCGAAACGCTGGTCTTCGATGTCGTCGACCAATACGGGCGAACCGTAGATGTTATCGACAGGAATATCGAAGAAGCCTTGGATCTGGTCAGCGTGCAGGTCGACGGTGAGTACACGGTCGATACCTACGACAGTGAGCATGTCAGCGACGACTTTGGCGCTGATGGCTACACGTGCCGAACGCGGACGGCGGTCCTGGCGGGCATATCCGAAGTAAGGAATCACGGCGGTGATTCGGGATGCTGAGGAGCGGCGGAAGGCATCGGCCATCACTACCAGTTCCATCAGGTTATCGTTGGTCGGGGCACAGGTCGGCTGAATAATGAAGACGTCTTTACCGCGAACGTTTTCATTGATCTCAGTGCTGATCTCACCGTCGGAGAATTTACCGACAGAGACGTCACCGAGAGGGATATGCAGCTGACGTACGACACGCCGAGCCAGATCGGGGTTAGCGTTCCCCGTAAAGACCATCATCTTGGACACGCGCAGTACCTGAAGGCTGAGGGTATACCTGGATGAGTATAAGGAAAATGGCAGGGGCGGCTGGATTCGAACCAACGCATGGCAGGATCAAAACCTGCTGCCTTACCGCTTGGCGACGCCCCTGTATCTGTTGCTGCGAACGCTTATGCGCTCGACTTCTTGACCAGACTTTGCAGCTTGCGATGCAACATCGAAATATTGCTTCCTTTCGCCACAAACCCTGTTTGGGTCACTGAAAGAAGGGCCAGAACTTTATCAGCTTCGGCTTTGTTTGGGAAGGCCCCAAACACACAACTTCCAGTACCGGTTAGTCGAGCCTCTGTGAATTTACCCAAAGAATTCAGCGCGTTGCGAACTTCTGGGTAACTCTGCTCTACCACCGGTTGGCAGTCATTTCGACTGTTTCCCTTGGGAACGGGGCGCATCTTAAGGGGGAGCGAATCACGTGTCAACTGCGGATGTGAAAAAATTTCTGCTGTGCTGACAGACACTTGCGGCACCAGCACGACGTACCATGGCTCCTCAGGATCTACCGGCGTCAATTGCTCGCCCACCCCTTGGGCGAAGGCGGCGTGGCCACGCACGAACACTGGCACATCAGCGCCTAGACCCAAGCCCAGTGCAGCCAGGCGATTTTCGTCCCAGTCCAGTTGCCAAAGGTGCGCCAGCCCCAGCAGCGTGGTGGCGGCATCGGAGCTGCCGCCACCGATGCCGCCGCCCATGGGCAGTACCTTGGTCAACCAGATGTCGGCGCCGAGCCCAGTGCCAGACTCCTCCTGTAACTTACGCGCGGCACGCACGATCAAGTTACTGTCGTGGGGCACCGACTCGATTTCGCCATGCAGGCGGATCACGCCGTCCTCGCGCCGGGCAAAGCGCAGTTCATCGCCATGGTCCAGGAACTGGAACACCGTTTCCAGTTCGTGGTAACCGTCGGGGCGGCGGCCAAGGATATGCAGCCACAGGTTGAGTTTGGCCGGGGCGGGCAGGGTCAGGGTAGGCATGAGCTCAGTGCCCCAACTGACGCGGCTGCCAGTCCTTGACCACGAGCGTTACGTCGAGGTCTTTGCCGTGCAGCTTCAGGCGCTCAGGCAACCAGTAGCCGTTTTGCTCGGTGTAGCTCAGGTACTGCACCTGCCAGCCGTCCTGGTCGAGGCTGGCCAGGCGGCTGTCGCCGTCGAGGGTCAGCTTGCTTTTGCTGTCAGGGGCGGGCAGGCCGCGAACCCACCAGACCAGATGCGAGACCGGCAGTTGCCAGCCCAGCTGTTCTTCCAGCAGGGCTTCGGGGCTGGCGGCTTCATAGCGGCCCTGGTTGGCCACTTCCAGCACCACACCACCGGGGCGGCCGGTCAGGCGGGCAGCGCCACGGCCCAGTGGGCCGGCAAGGCGGATATCGTAATAGTCCTGACGCTGCAGCCAGAACAGCGTGCCGCTGCCGGAATCGCGCGGGGCGCGGATGCCGACCTTGCCGTTGATCTGCCAGCCGTCGAGGCTGCTCAACTGTGTTTTATGGGCGCGCCACTGCTGTGGGTCGCCGTGGCCTTGCAGGGCTTCGCGGCTTCCAAAGCCGGCGCAGCCAGCCAGCAGGGCGATCAGGGTGAAGGTGATGCAATGGCGCAGGAACATAGCGTTAAAGAGTCTCGGATCCGGTCAGGCGCAAGAGGGTCTTGCGCAGGATAGGGCTGTCGGCCTGGGCTTCGAAACCTTTGGCCCAGACTTGGCGGGCTTCACGGCGTTTGCCGTTGGCCCAAAGCACTTCGCCCAGGTGAGCGGCTACTTCGTGGTCTGGGAAGCGGGCGAAAGCCTGGCGCAGGTAGTTTTCAGCCTCGTCGAGGCGCCCGAGCCGATAGTTGATCCAGCCCATGCTGTCGAGCACGGCAGGGTCATCCGGGGTCAGCTGATGGGCCTTCTCGATCAGTGCTTGAGCTTCGCTGTAGCGAGTGGTGCGATCGGCCAGGGTATAGCCCAAGGCGTTGAGTGCCATGGAATTGTCTGGCTCGCGATCGATGATGGCGCGCAGGTCTTTTTCCATCAGTGGCAGGTCGTTGCGTTTTTCCGCCAGCATGGCGCGGGTATAAAGCAGATTCAGGTCGTCCGGGTAGCGTTTGAGGGCTTGCTGAAGCACCTGGTCGGCTTGGGCGTCCTTGTTGTTGTTGCTGTAGCTTTCCGATTCGATCAGGTACAGCTGTACGGCGCTGTCCGGCTGTGCGTCGCGAGCTTCGGCAAGCAGGCGCGAGGCCTCGGTGCCGCGGCCATTGGCAATCAGGATATCGGCCTGGCGCAGCTGTGCCGGCAGGTAGTCCGGGCCGGGGCCGACCAACGCGTATTCGCGTAGCGCTCCTGCCGGGTCATGGCGCTCCTCGGCAATCCGCCCGAGGTTCAGGTGGGCGGCGTCGACGTTGCTGTCGCGCTCGATGAGCTCGCGCAGGTACACCTCGGCTTCGTCCCAATCCTGGTTTTCCAGGCAGACCAATGCCAGGGCGTATCGCGACTCGTCGTCGTCCGGGTACTGCTGCACCAGGCTCAGGAATTCAGCCTTGGCGTCGGCCATGCGGTCCTGTTCGACCAGGGTGCGCGCGTAGGTCAGGCGCAGGCGCTTGTCATCCGGGTTGTCGCGGATTGCCCCTCGCAGCAGTGGCAATGCTTCCGGGCCCCGATCCAGGGCCTGTAGCAGGCGAGCGCGCAACAGAGTTGGGGCGATTTCGCCATTTTGAACCGGGTGGGCTTCGAGCAGGTCCAGTGCCTCCTGCGCTTTGCCGTCCTGGTTCAGCAACAGCGCCTTGCCGAACACCAGTTGGCTGTTGTTCGGGTACTTGACCAATAGACGGTCGAAGCTCTGCATCAAGCCGTCGCGGGTACCCTGATCGGTCTCGGCGGCCGACAGGGCAAGGAAGTCGAAGTGGGTGTCGCCCTGGCCCTGAAGCACTTTCTCCATGTAGACCATGGCGTCATCGTAACGCCCGGCCCGGGCCAGCTGAATGGCCGCAGCGCGCTGGGCGTCGAGGTTCTGCGGGTCGTTCTTGGCCCAGATCAATGCGCTGTCCAGGGCCGGTTCGTCTGCGCCCAAGTATTCGGCGATGCGGTAGGCACGCTCGGAGACGCCAGGATCCTGGGTCTTCTGCGCCTGGTCGGTATAGTTGGCCAGGGCGATATCAAAGCGGTTGCGCTGGCCGGCCAGTTCGGCCACCAGCAGGCTGTACAGGGTGTCCTGCGAAAACGACCCATACACCACAGGCTTTTCGGCCTCGCCTTTGCCGGCCTCGGCAACGGTGGGCGCGGCATTGTGCGGAGCCAGGCTCTGGCAGCCCTGGAGCAGGGCGAAGGCAAGCAGCAGTGCGTAGGGTCTGTTCATAGAAGGCTTACAAGGACTAACCGGCGGTCGGAGCATGATGACACAAGCGCGGGGGCAAACCCACCTGCGAAGGTCGCGGTTTCATTGCAAGACTCCGACACTCGCTCGGGGCAGAAGTGCAGATCGAAACAGCTGTTGGAAAAAATACGCCGGGTAAGTGAGGAATTTGCAGCGCCCAATGCCGAGTGCGCCTATGGGGTGAGTTCCCTGGACGACGTATTCATACATGCACTTGGAGCAAGCCCTTGGCTGTTTCGAGAATCTTTCACCCCTCATTGAAGGAATCCGGCATGTCTGCCATCTCCAAATCGCTCGAAGAACTGCTCGCCAACATCTACGCGGACCACAAAGTGTCGATGCAGGAATTCCTGACGCTTCAGGCCGAATCGGATCGGCGCTGGGAAAAAGTCATCGAAGAACTGGGCCCGAACACCACACTGCTGGCTTTCCAGAAATCCATGGATGTCGCACTGCACATGCTCCACCTGAGTGTCGAGCACATCAAGAAGCAGGAGCTCACCGACCTGGGTGAAGCGGTGGTGAAAGATGCCATCACTGCCCAGGTAGAAGCGGTGAAGGCCGGTAGCCTGCTCAGCTTCAAGGCGCTGAAGGTAGGCCCGAACTCGCTTTAAGCCAAAGCGCCTGGGTTCACTGGTACTAGCCCCGGCCCGGCGAGCGTTCGTCGGGCCGGGCTGCTTTTAGCACAATAGCGAACGGTGGTTGTCCTAAAACCTGCGAAAGAGGACAATTATCGGCTTCTCGTCACAACCAGCGACCTTGCATGGCCTTTCTTGCACTTGGTATCAACCATAAGACTGCCTCGGTAGACGTACGCGAGCGCGTGGCGTTTACCCCTGAGCAGCTGGTAGATGCCCTGCAGCAGCTCTGCCGACTGACCGCCAGCCGCGAGGCGGCAATTCTGTCGACCTGCAACCGCAGTGAGCTCTATATAGAGCAGGACCACCTGTCCGCCGACGCGGTTTTACGATGGCTGGCCGACTATCATCGGCTGAGCCTGGATGAGCTGCGCGCCAGTGCCTACATCCATGAAGAGCACGCTGCGGTGAAACACATGATGCGCGTGGCTTCCGGGCTCGACTCCCTGGTGCTGGGCGAGCCGCAGATCCTCGGCCAGATGAAGTCGGCCTACGCGGTGGCACGCGAAGCCGGCACTGTCGGCCCGCTGCTTGGGCGCCTGTTCCAGGCCACGTTCAGCGCTGCCAAGCAGGTGCGCACCGACACCGCTATCGGCGAAAACCCTGTGTCGGTGGCGTTTGCCGCCGTGAGCCTGGCCAAGCAGATCTTCAGTGACCTGGGCCGCAGCCAGGCCCTGCTGATAGGCGCTGGCGAAACCATAACCTTGGTAGCTCGCCACCTGCATGAACAAGGCGTGCGCCGTATCGTAGTAGCCAACCGGACACTGGAGCGGGCGAGCATTCTTGCCGAGCAGTTCGGTGCCCACGCCGTGCTGTTGGCCGACATCCCGCAGGAGCTGGCCAACAGTGATATCGTCATCAGCTCCACCGCCAGCCAGCTGCCGATACTCGGCAAGGGCGCGGTCGAAAGCGCCCTGAAGCAGCGCCGGCACAAACCGATCTTCATGGTCGACATCGCGGTGCCGCGAGATATCGAGCCGCAAGTGGCCGAGCTGGACGATGTGTACCTTTACACCGTCGATGACTTGCACGAAGTGGTGGCGGAAAACCTCAAGAGCCGCCAGGGCGCGGCCCAGGCGGCCGAAGAACTGGTTGCGGTCGGCGCTGAAGACTTCATGCTGCGGTTGCGCGAACTGGCCGCTGTCGATGTGCTGCGTGCCTACCGTCAGCAAAGCGAGCGCCTGCGTGACGAAGAATTGCAAAAGGCCCAGCGTCTGCTGGCCAACGGCGGCAACCCCGAAGATGTACTGGCGCAATTGGCCCGGGGCCTGACCAACAAACTCCTACATGCGCCTAGCGTGCAGTTGAAAAAGCTCTCGGCCGAGGGCCGCCTCGATGCGCTGGCCATGGCCCAGGAACTCTTTGCCCTCAACGAGGGCTCGACGGACAAATCCCCGCAATGAAAGCGTCGCTGCTCAATAAACTGGAGATTCTCCAGGACCGCTTCGAGGAACTCACCGCGCTGCTCGGTGATGCCGAAGTCATTTCCGACCAGACTCGTTTCCGCGCCTATTCCCGCGAATATGCAGAAGTGGAACCGGTGTACGCCGCGTATAAAGAGTGGCGCAAGGTGCAGGACGACCTTGAAGGCGCCCAGGCGCTGCTCAAGGACGCCGACCCAGACCTGCGCGAAATGGCCGCCGAAGAGGTGCGTGAGGCCAAGGAGCAACTGCTCGGGCTGGAGTCCAACCTGCAGCGCATGCTGCTGCCCAAGGACCCCAACGATGGTCGCAACGTGTTCCTTGAGATCCGCGCAGGCACTGGCGGCGACGAGGCGGCGATCTTCTCCGGCGACTTGTTCCGCATGTACTCGCGTTACGCCGAAAAGCGCGGCTGGCGTTTGGAGATCCTTTCCGAGAACGAAGGCGAGCACGGCGGCTACAAAGAAATCATCGCCCGCGTCGAAGGCGAAAATGTGTACGGCAAACTGAAGTTCGAATCCGGCGCGCACCGTGTTCAGCGCGTGCCGGAAACCGAATCCCAGGGCCGCATCCATACCTCGGCCTGCACCGTGGCGGTATTGCCCGAACCGGATGAGCAAGCGGCCATCGAGATCAACCCGGCAGACCTGCGGGTGGACACTTACCGTGCCTCGGGCGCTGGCGGCCAGCACGTGAACAAGACCGATTCGGCGATCCGCATTACCCACTTGCCGACTGGCATCGTGGTCGAGTGCCAAGAGGAGCGGTCGCAGCACAAGAACCGTGCCCGCGCCCTGTCATGGCTGTCTGCCAAGCTCAATGACATGCAGACTAGCGCCGCGCAAAACGCCATTGCCAGCGAGCGCAAGCTGCTGGTCGGTTCCGGTGACCGCTCCGAACGCATCCGCACCTACAATTATCCACAGGGGCGGGTAACCGATCACCGCATCAACCTGACCCTGTACTCGCTCGACGACATCCTCGCCGGAGGCGTGGAAGCCGTGATCGAACCCTTGCTGGCCGAATACCAGGCCGACCAACTGGCGGCGCTGGGGGACTGATGACCATCATTGCCAGCCTACTGCGCAACGCGCAGCTACCCGAATCGCCCAGCGAACGCCTGGACGCCGAGCTGCTGCTGGCTGCCGCCATCGGCAAGTCTCGCAGCTTTCTGCATACCTGGCCTGAGCGGATTGTCAGCAGCGAAGATGCCCAGACCTACGCCGGCTACCTGCAGCGCCGCCGTGCTGGTGAGCCTGTGGCCTACATTCTTGGGCAGCAGGGCTTCTGGAAGCTTGACCTGGAAGTGGCGCCGCACACTCTGATACCGCGCCCGGATACCGAGCTGCTGGTCGAGACAGCCCTGGAGCTGCAGCCTGCGTCGCCGGCCAAGGTGCTCGACTTGGGCACCGGTACTGGCGCCATCGCGTTGGCATTGGCCAGCGATCGCCCGGCCTGGCAGGTGACGGCCGTGGACCGCATCGATGAGGCCGTGGCCCTGGCAGAGCGCAATCGCCAGCGCCTGGGCCTGGGCAACGTTCAGATCCTCAAAAGCCACTGGTTCAGCCATCTGGCCGGGCAGCGCTTTGACTTGATCCTCAGCAACCCACCGTATATCCGCGCCCAAGACCCGCATCTGGCCGAAGGGGACGTGCGTTTCGAGCCTAGCAGTGCACTGGTAGCCGGTAACGACGGCCTCGATGACCTGCGAGCGATCGCCGCCCAGGCTCCGGAGCACCTATTGCCCGGTGGTTGGCTGCTGCTTGAACACGGCTACGACCAGGCTGGCGACGTGCGTGCCCTGCTCGAGGCCAACGGCTTCACCGAGGTGACCAGCCGCAAAGACCTTGGCGGCCATGAGCGAATTTCACTGGGGCGCCTGCCATGCTGACCGATCAGGAATTGTTGCGGTACAGCCGCCAGATCTTGCTGGCCCAGGTCGATATCGATGGGCAATTGCGGCTCAAGCGCAGCAAGGCGCTGATCGTCGGCCTCGGTGGCCTTGGCTCGCCCGTGGCGCTGTACCTGGCAGCCGCAGGGGTGGGGGAGCTTCACCTGGCTGACTTCGACACGGTCGACCTGACCAACCTGCAACGTCAGGTCATCCATGACAGTGACAGCGTAGGTATGAGCAAGGTCGATTCGGCGCTGCAGCGCCTGCGGGCGATCAACCCTGAAGTCACGCTTGTCGCCCACCGTGAAGCATTGGATGTGGACTCTTTGGCTGCGGCGGTTGCAGGTGTCGACCTGGTGCTGGACTGCTCCGACAATTTCGCCACGCGCGAGGCGGTCAATGCCGCTTGCTTCGCCACTGGCAAGCCGTTGGTCAGTGGTGCAGCCATTCGCCTGGAAGGCCAGTTGTCGGTGTTCGACCCACGGCGTGACTACAGCCCTTGCTACCACTGCCTTTACGGGCACGGTAGCGAAGACGAGCTGACCTGTAGCGAAGCGGGTGTGATCGGGCCGCTGGTAGGGCTGGTGGGTAGCCTGCAAGCGCTGGAGGCGATGAAACTGCTCGCCGGGTTTGGCGAACCGCTGGTCGGCCGGCTGCTGTTGATCGATGCCCTTGGCACGCGCTTGCGTGAGCTGCGGGTCAAGCGTGACCCGGCCTGCGCCGTGTGCGCCAAGCGCGATGGTTGAGCGTTCGGCGCCGGTCGGCGTGATGGATTCGGGAGTCGGCGGGTTGTCGGTGCTCGCCGAGATTCAGCGCTTGCTGCCCAATGAGTCGCTGCTTTACGTGGCCGATTGTGGTCATGTGCCATATGGCGAGAAGTCCCCAGACTACATTCGCCAGCGCTGCCGACGGATTGCCGAGTTCTTTCAGGCCCAAGGGGCCAAGGCAATGGTGCTGGCGTGCAACACTGCCACAGTGGCCGCGGTCGCCGATTTGCGCGAGTTGTACCCGCACTGGCCATTGGTCGGCATGGAGCCTGCCGTCAAGCCTGCCGCGGCCGCTACCCGCTCCGGTGTAGTGGGTGTGCTGGCTACCACTGGCACCCTGCAGAGTGCCAAGTTCGCCGCTTTACTCGATCGTTTCGCCACAGACGTTCAGGTCATCACCCAGCCTTGCCCAGGGCTTGTGGAGCGGATCGAAACCGGCGACCTGACCAGCCCGCAGTTGCGTCAATTGCTGCTGGGTTACGTGCAGCCCTTGTTGGCCGCAGGCTGCGATACCTTGATCCTGGGTTGTACCCATTACCCCTTCCTACGCCCACTGTTGACCGAGATGGTGCCCGCTGACGTGGCCATCATCGATACCGGTGCTGCAGTAGCCCGCCAGTTGCAGAGGTTGTTGGCAGCCCAGGCGCTTTTAGCTGATGGGCCTTCCCGAGAGGCAAGCTTCTGGAGCAGCGGTGATCCATTGGCACTCAAGCGAGTCCTGCCCGTGCTCTGGCAGCCATCTGATCGGGTGGAATGTTTCACTTTGTAAAAAAAATGTGAAGAACACCTGAACTATCGTACCAATCCCGCTTTCTATCCAGGTGCCTGATGGCAGGTGGATACTAATAACGGTATGAAAGGAAGGATGTTTTTGATGAAGCGACTGCTCGGTTTGGCGGCGGCTGCCGCCCTGGCCCTGGGACATGTAGTGGTGGCACAAGCTGCCGATGTCTCGCTTTCGGTTGGGCAGACCGGTGACTCCACCATGGTCTATCGTCTGGGGTTGCAGTCCAACTGGGACAAAAGCTGGTGGCAGAGCAGTGTGGGTCGGCTAACGGGTTATTGGGACGGGGCCTACACCTACTGGCAGGGCGATGAAACTGCCAGTAACCACAGCCTGTCTTTCTCGCCAGTGTTCGTTTACGAGTTTGCAGGGCAGTCGGTCAAACCCTACATCGAGGCGGGTATCGGTGTGGCGGCGTTCTCCAGCACGGAGATTGAAAGCAACAACCTCGGTTCATCCTTCAATTTCGAAGATCGGGTAGGCTTCGGCCTGCGCTTTGCCGGCGGGCACGAGGTTGGGGTGAGGGCGATTCATTATTCCAACGCAGGCATCAAGCAGCCCAACGACGGTGTCGAGAGCTACAGCCTGCATTACCGCATGGCGCTCTGACCGATTTCGTCCTGGCGCTGCCGCTTACAATGTAGGCGGCAGCGCCAGGCTCGGTAAGTCATCAGTCAACGTGACAACGGCCACAAGCTGCTGATGTCCATAACCTCCAACACCAGCTCCGGTTCGCGTAGCGGCAGACGGGTCAGCAGCTCATCCGCTGCACTCTGCGGTGTCCATTCACTCGGAGCCGCCTTGACGGGCGTCACCGGCGTCTTCAACGACTGGGGCGCCACCACAGTCAGATCAATCCCTTGGCTCTTCAGATTTGGGCGCTGTTCCCGCGACCATTGCACTGCACTGTTCCAGCCTGACGTCACTTGAGTAGGCGAATACAGCTGCAAGGCTGAGTAGCGATTGAAGACCACCATGACTTGCGGCTGATACCCCTGCTTGAGCAATGGCAAAGCACTGTTGAGGCAATGCTCGGTTGCCAGCTGATTGTCATTGACGATGGTTTCCAATACCTGATCGTCAGGCACGCCAGCGGCTAAATAGTCACTGGTACCTGCATTGATGATCAGCACGTCAAGCGAGCACCATGCGTGACAAATCTGCTCAGTTGCACGGCTAGCTTGGCCTTCTTCATGCAATTGCCAGGGCAGCCTCAACAACTGGCTGCCATGTCGCATGCCCAATGCATCCAAAGCGTCGCATTCCTTGCCACTTGCGGCGACTCGGTGCCCGTTTTCGAGCAACCTTTCCACCAAGGCCAAACCCAGTCCATTACCGGCCCCCGTAATCCAGAAACTACGCGAGTCATTCAAGATACTGCCCTCTATTTCTGCCGACGTGGTAGGCCTTTGAAGGCTTCCAATGCACGTTGGCGACTGCTTGCCAGATCGACTATAGGACTGTGATAAGCGTTATTAGCAAAAAGATCCGAGCATTTCACTGGGTCGTGAATGTTTTTTTCATCCAGATGCTTTAACTCTGGCAGCCAATGCCGAATGAAACGGCCATCAGGGTCGAATCGCTCTGACTGGGAGATGGGGTTGAAGATCCGAAAATAGGGCACTGAATCGGTTCCGGTCGAAGCGCTCCATTGCCAGCCACCATTGTTGGCAGCCAGGTCGCCATCAATCAGGTGACGCATAAAGTGACGTTCGCCCAAGCGCCAGTCGATCAATAGGTTCTTGGTCAAGAACATGGCGACGATCATACGCAAGCGATTGTGCATCCAGCCGGTATGCAACAGCTGGCGCATGGCCGCATCGATGATCGGGAAGCCGGTACGGCCTTCCTGCCAGGCCTTCAGATCATCAGGGGCATTGCGCCACGGCAGGGCCTCGGTCTGTGCGCGGAAGGCGCGGTGCCTGGAGACCTGTGGATAACCGGTCAGGATATGCTTGTAGAACTCCCGCCATATCAGTTCATTGATCCAGGTTTGTACCCCGCGGCTGCCGCTGTCGAATTCGCCACGGTTGCTCCCCAGGGCAGCATGCAGGCATTGCCTTGGCGAGATCACACCTGCGGCCAGGTAGGCGGACAGTTGGCTGGTACCCGGTTTGGCCGGAAGGTCACGCAGTTGTTCGTAATCGTCGATGGTTTCATCGACAAAGCGCGTTAGGCGGGTCTGCGCCTCATCCTCACCGGCAGGCCAGTGCTCGCTCAGTGTGCGAGGAGGTTTATCGAACCCCTCAATGTGTTGTGGGATCGGGTCACTGGTGATATCCAGCGGGCGTTGCTTTTTTACCTGGCTGGCCAGCGACGGCAGGCTGCGGTGCAGGTGTTCAAGGCAGACTTTCTTGAACTGGCTGAATACTTGGAAATAATCGCCGCTGCGGGTAAGGATAGTGCCGGGCCTGAAGAACAACTGGTCGAGATAGCTGTGGGCCTGCACACCAGCCTTCTCAAGCTGCGTGCGGGTGGCGTCATCACGAAGCGCTTCGTTGATGCCATATTCTTCGTTCCAATGCACAGCCTTGATGTCGTGTTTACGGCAAATGTCGAGCAGCGTAGCCGGCACCTGCTCCCAAGTGTCGATCTTGCGCACCAACAGAGGGATGTTCAGCTGCTCAAGGGACTGGCGCAGTTGGCGCAGATTGCGCAACCAGAAGTCGACCTTGCAGGCGGCGTCATCGTGAGCCTGCCATTGGCCGGGGCTTGCCAGCCACACGGCTACGGTAGGGCCGCGCTCGCAGGCGGCGCTGAGGGCGGAGTTGTCAGTAATGCGCAAGTCGCTGCGTAGCCAGATCAGTTGCATTGAGTACTCGTTTTTACTGGAGGCGATTATCGTCAAGCAGCGCTCGCAATGCCGCCTGCGGTGTATCGAACAAATAGAGATCGGGCAAACCGAAAGCGTTCAGTTGTGCCTGATGCAGAGCGATGGTTGCGCCGCCCAGCAGCTTGGGCCCGCTGATATGTTGCAAGGTACTCAGTAGTGCCGCTGCATCGATGCGCGGGCCTAGGTGAAACAACACTGCTCGCGGCTGCAGCGCGGTCACGGCACGGAGTAACTGCGAGCCCGCCACGGGCTGTTCCAGAATCTCCACGGGGACGCCATTGCTGCTCAATAGCCATGCGCATAGCCACAGGCCTTGATCGAACGGGCGCTCACTGTCTTCACAAAGCAGCACTGGCGCACCTTGCAGCGATTGGTTGTCGTGATACACGCGGGCGCCCAGCTTGCTGCGCAACCAAGTGTTGAAGAACACCTGCTCAAGGCGTGCATCGGAGTGGCTGCGCCAGCGCACTGCAAGCCCGCGCAGCAGTGGCAAAAGCAATTGCTCACACAAGGTGACAGCGGGGTAAAGAGCCATGACTTGATTGAGTTGCTGATCAAGTGAACGCTGGGACAGACTGCCTATGGCGTCGATCAGCTGCCGTTGACGGAGCTGCCAGTCTCCCACAGGCGCCTGCTCAGGCGTGTGGTCCAGCAACTCGATCACTTGGCTGACCGATGCCCCACGTTCAAGCCAAGCCAGAATCGACCTTACCCGTTCAAGCTGTTCAGGCCCGTAAAGGCGATGCCCTTTGGCCGTGCGCTGTGGTTTGAGCAGGCCGTAGCGGCGCTCCCATGCGCGTAGAGTGACCGGGTTAACGCCAGTTCGGCGGGCCAATTCGCCGATGGGTACCAGCGACTCAGACAGCATTGCGCAGGCCCAGGCTTTCCGGGTGCGGCTGTAGATAGGCCTGTTGCTGCAGGTAGGGGTCTGGGTGCTTGAGCAGGTGATGCTTGAGCAAGGTCAACGGTACTACCAGTGGCACCACGCCTTTCTGATACTGGCTGATGACGTGTTGCAATTCGGCCTTGTCCTGCTGAGTCAGTGCTTGCTTGAAGTAGCCACTTAGGTGCTGCAGCACGTTGCAATGGTTGCCACGGCTGGCACAACGCCGCAGGGCTTGCATCAGCTGGCTGAAGTAACAGGGCCCAATGCGCTCAGGGTCGTCATCGCGGCTCATACTGCCCAACAGGCGACCCAGCTCGCGGTAGGCCCGAGGGTTGTTGGCCATGACCAGGTACTTGTAGCGTGCATGAAAGCTTACGAGCGCACCGCGACTTAGCCCTTGTGCCAGCAAGCGCTGCCAGTCGGCGTAGGCGTAGACGCGGCTGATGAAGTTTTCGCGCAGCACCGGGTCGTGCAGCCGTCCCTCCTCTTCCACCGGCAGGTCTGGGCGGCGGTCGCAGAAGGCGGCGGCGTAAGCCCCTTTACCCCCTTGCTGAGCCGGGTAGCCGTTATCCTGATAGACCTTGACCCGATCCAGGCCGCAGGACGGAGACTTTTGCATGAATATATATCCGCAGATGTCATCGAGCTCTTCGGCCATCTGCTCGGCGTAGTTGCGCAGCGGGCCGGCCAAGTCGGCGCCGGGGTTGCGTGTGCCTACCACCGCTGGCCGCTCGGGGTCACCCACCAATCGGATTGGCTCGCGTGGTACGCCCAGGCCGATTGCGACCTCTGGGCAGACGGGCAGCCATTCGAAATGAGCTTCCAATTGCTCCCGACACAGGTCTGAAGACTTGTGCCCACCGTTGTAGCGCACGCTTTGGCCTGTCAGGCAGGAGCTGATAGCGATACGGGGCTTATGTGCGGCGGCAGGTTCGTGCATGGCTGTCTCCGGTAAACTTGTACATGAGTGCTAAGGTGTACAGGTTTATTCCAGCACAGGCAAAAACTTATGCAACAATTTTTTTTGTATAAGTTTTCTGAGCAGTGTCACTCAAGATGTTCCAGCAGCCTGCGCGCGGCTTCCTGGCCACTGAGCCAGGCACCTTCGACGCGGCCTGAGAGGCACCAATCGCCGCAGGCATACAGCCCTTGGTCGGCATCGGCCAAAACACCCCACTCGTGGTTGACGGCCGGTCGTGCGTACAGCCAGCGGTGAGCCAGGGCGAAACTGGGTGCCGGCACCACGCAGCCGATCAGCTCGGCGAATTCTCCACACAGCTGCTCAATGACCTCATCCTTGGCCAGATCGATGTGCTGTTTGCTCCAGTCGGCGGTGGCGTGCAGAACCCAAGTATCCAGCGGGGAGTCACGGCCGGGTTTACTGCGATTACGTGCCAGCCAGTCGAGCGCGCTGTCTTGCACGAAGCACCCTTGCATAGGGGTTTGCAGTGGGGTTTCAAAGCCCAGCGCGACTGCCCAGGTTGGGTCCATTTGCACACCCGCAGCAACCGCCGCGAGCTTGGGAGTGGCCGCCAGCAACTGCGTGGCCTGTGGGGCGGGTACTGCGATCACTACACGACTGAATGGGCCGTGGCTGCAGCCTTCGGTGTCCTGCAGATGCCAGTACTGCTTTCCGCGGAATACCTCAGCGATACGGCACCCGAAGTTGACGGTGACGTCCTTGAGCAAGCCGCGAGTGATGGCGCTCATGCGCGGTATACCTACCCAGCGCGTTTGTTCGTCGGGGGAGGGCGTGAGCTGGCCATCGCGGGAGTTGTAAAGTTGCGGCTTCCACTGTTCCACCCACCCGTTCGCCACCCACTGTTGCACCTGCTCGACGAAGCGTCGGTCGCGGGCGGTGAAATATTGGGCGCCAAGGTCCAATGAGCCTGCCTCGCTATGCTTGCTGGCCATGCGCCCGCCGCTGCCGCGGCCTTTATCGAACACGTGGACGGGCTGCCCGGCCTTTTGCAGGGCCTGAGCGGCAGACAGGCCGGCGATACCGGCACCGATGATGGCAATAGGTACAGTCATGATTGGCCTCTTCGAACCTTGCTGTAAGCAGACTACGCTGTCGGACAAACCTGTACAATGTAAAATCTTTGTATAAGGTTATACCGCTTCATAGGGATGTTGACCTATGTTTATCCGAGAGCGATTGGTCTGGAAAAGTGCCTTGTTCTTAAAAATAGACCATGGCCGCACGCTGCGAGGACACAGCCATGCATATATTGCTGACAGGTGGTACCGGTTTGATCGGCCAGCACCTTTGCCGGTACTGGCTCGGCAAGGGCCATCGTCTAACCGTGTGGAGCCGGCGGCCTGAAAAGGTGCCGCGCACATGCGGCAGTGGGGTGCGCGGCATCGCCCGGCTGCAAGAGCTGGGCGCCGATGAGCGGGTGGATGCGGTGGTCAATCTGGCCGGTGCGCCGATCGCCGACAGGCCATGGTCGGGCGCCAGGCGCAACCTTTTATGGGCCAGTCGCATTACCCTCACCGAACAACTGCTGGCCTGGCTGGGTAGCCGTGAGCAGCGCCCCGAGGTGCTGATTTCCGGTTCTGCCGTTGGCTGGTATGGCGATGGTGGCGAGCGCGACCTGACAGAGGCATCGCCGCCGGTTCGCGAAGATTTCGCCAGCCAGTTATGCATCGCCTGGGAAGAAACTGCCCAGCGCGCCGAGGCGCTTGGCATACGCGTGGTGCTGGTGCGCACCGGGTTGGTCTTGGCCAGTGATGGCGGCTTTTTGTCACGCCTGCGCCTGCCGTTCAAGCTGGGGCTTGGCGGGCCGTTGGGCAATGGCCGCCAGTGGATGCCCTGGGTGCATATCGACGATCAGGTCGCGCTAATCGATTTTCTTCTGCAGCACGACGATGCCAGCGGTCCCTATAATGCCTGCGCGCCTGAACCGGTACGCAACCGTGATTTTGCCAAAGCACTGGGCCGTGCGCTGCATCGACCGGCCATCCTGCCAGTCCCCTCCGTGGTGCTCAAAGTTGGCCTCGGTGAATTGTCCACCTTGCTGCTCGGCGGTCAGCGGGCGCGACCGGCACGCTTGCTGGAGGCAGGCTTCTCATTCCGCTTCAACGATCTGCAATCGGCCCTGGGCAACCTGTCCAGCCGCCTCTGATATAGGACGCTGCATGACCGATCACGCTTTGCTTCTGGTCAACCTCGGCTCCCCGGCTTCCACCTCGGTGGCCGATGTGCGCCGTTATCTCAACCAATTCCTGATGGACCCGTACGTTATCGACCTGCCGTGGCCGGTGCGACGGCTGCTGGTGTCGCTGATCCTGATCAAACGGCCCGAGCAGTCTGCCGAGGCTTATGCCTCGATCTGGTGGGAGGAGGGCTCGCCATTGGTGGTGCTGACCCGCCGCTTGCAGGCGGCGATGGTCGAACACTGGCCCCACGGGCCTGTGGAGGTTGCCATGCGCTATGGTCAGCCCGCACTGCCCGAGGTGTTGGCACGTTTGGCCGCGCAGGGCGTGCGCAAGGTGACCCTGGCGCCGCTTTATCCACAGTTTGCCGACAGTACGGTCACCACCGTGGTGCAATTGGCGGAGCAGACAGTGGCTGAGCAGCAGCTGGCGCTGCAATTGCGGATACTGCAGCCGTTCTACGATGACCCAGCTTACATCGACGCCTTGGTCGCCAGCGCCAAGCCGTACCTGCAAGAGGACTACGATCATCTTTTGTTGAGCTTCCATGGTTTGCCAGAGCGCCACCTGAAAAAGCTCGACCCCACTGGCAAGCATGACTTACGGGCTGCCGATTGCTGCATAGATGCCAGTGCCGACATGCGTGCTGTGTGTTACCGCGGGCAGTGCCTGGCGACAGCCAAAGCCTTCGCGAAGCAGATGGGCATACCCGATGGGAAATGGTCGGTATCGTTCCAGTCGCGGTTGGGGCGCAACAAATGGATCGAGCCTTACACCGAGACACGCCTGGATGAATTGGCCAAGGCTGGCGTCAAGAAGCTGATGGTGATGTGCCCTGCGTTCGTTGCCGACTGCATCGAAACCCTGGAAGAAATCGGCATGCGTGGCAGCGAGCAATTCATCGAGGCAGGCGGCGAGGAGTTGGTGTTGATTCCGTGCCTGAACGACCACCCGCAGTGGGTGCGAGTGCTGGCGCAATTGTGCGAAAAGGCCTGACTCGTCAGCCGAACTATGCCGGCCCCAGGGGTTAACCCGGTAGGGGCCGGTCAGGCTAGCGCCGAATCAAAGCTGCTGATCATCCAGCTTCTTGTGCTTCCAGGCATCATTGCCAGGCAGGATCAGGTTCAGGGCAATGGCCACGATGGCGCACAGGGCGATGCCCTTGAGCCCCCAGTCGTCCGGGCCATCGCCGCTGCCGATCAGTACGCCACCGATACCGAACACCAAGGTCACTGAAACGATCACCAGGTTGCGCGCTTCGGCCAGGTCGACCTTGTGGCGGATCATGGTGTTCAGGCCCACCGCCGCGATCGAGCCGAACAGCAGGCACAAAATGCCGCCCATCACGGGCACCGGGATACTTTGCAGCAATGCGCCGAACTTGCCGATGAAGGCCAGGGTTATGGCAAACACTGCCGCCCAGGTCATGATCTTCGGGTTGTAGTTCTTGGTCAGCATCACCGCACCGGTCACTTCGGCATAGGTGGTATTGGGCGGGCCACCGAACAGGCCTGCGGCAGTGGTGGCCAGGCCGTCACCCAGCAGGGTGCGGTGCAGGCCAGGCTTTTTCAGGTAATCGCGACCGGTCACACTGCCGACTGCGATAACACCACCAATGTGCTCGATCGCCGGCGCCAAAGCGACTGGAACGATGAACAGAATGGCTTGCCAGTTGAACGCCGGCGCTGTGAAATTGGGGATTTCCAGCCACGGTGCGGCAGCGATCTTGGCGGTGTCGACCACGCCGAAGGCAAACGACAGGGCAAAACCCACCAGTACGCCAGCGATGATAGGCACCAGGCGGAAGATGCCTTTGCCGAACACGGCGACGATCAGGGTGGTCAGCAGCGCCGGCATGGAAATCAGCATCGCCGTCTGGTAAGGCAGCAGTACGCTGCCGTCACCGGCTTTGCCCATCGCCATGTTGGCGGCAATCGGGGCCATGGCCAGGCCGATGGAAATGATCACTGGGCCGATCACCACCGGGGGCAGCATGCGGTCGATGAAGCCTGTGCCCTTGATCTTCACCATCAGGCCCATGAAGGTGTACACGAAGCCCGCAGCCATCACGCCGCCCATTGTTTCGGCCAGGCCGAACTGCCCCTTGGCGAGGATGATCGGGGTGATGAAGGCAAAGCTCGATGCCAGGAACACCGGCACTTGACGGCCTGTGACCAACTGGAAAAGCAGTGTGCCGATGCCTGCGGTGAACAGCGCCACGTTCGGGTCCAGGCCGGTGATCAGAGGCATCAGCACCAGCGCGCCGAATGCCACGAAAAGCATCTGCGCGCCCGAGACGACCTGTCGCCAAAGCGGGTCGTTGAAGCCGTCCTGCATGATCAGGCGTCCTTCTGCTTGGTGCCGAAGATCTTGTCACCGGCATCGCCCAGGCCTGGAACGATGTAACCATGTTCGTTCAGGTGCTGGTCAATGGAGGCGGTGTAGATCTGCACGTCTGGGTGGGCTTGTTCCACCACTGCGATGCCTTCTGGCGCGGCGACCAGCACCATGGCGCGAATCTCTTTGCAGCCGGCCTTTTTCAGCAGGTCGATGGTGGCAACCATCGAGCCACCGGTTGCCAGCATCGGGTCGATGATCAGCGCCAGGCGCTGGTTGATGTCGGGCGCGAGTTTTTCCAGGTAGGTATGCGCTTCGAGGGTTTCCTCGTTGCGAGCCACGCCGACGGCGCTGACCTTGGCACCCGGAATCAAGCTGAGCACGCCGTCGAGCATGCCGATGCCGGCACGCAGGATTGGCACGACGGTGATCTTCTTGCCGGCAATTTTTTCAACCTGCACCTTGCCGCACCAACCATCGATTTCGTAGGTTTCCAGTGGCAGGTCTTGTGTGGCTTCGTAAGTCAGTAGCGCGCCAACTTCCTGGGCGAGTTCGCGAAAGTTCTTGGTGCTGATATCGGCACGGCGCATGAGGCCGAGCTTGTGGCGGATCAGCGGATGGCGGATCTCACGAGTAGGCATAGGGGGCTCCGAAAGGCGGGCAAAAAAACCGCGCTAGATTAATCTATTCAGCCTTTGCTGTCGTGCGGTCCTTTAGCACGTTAGTCCATAAATGCTTGATCTGGGACGAGCGGATGCGTACCTTTGCCCGCTTTTCCAAAATCCCCCGGAGAGCGCCATGTCCGCCGATCTCGAGCACATCCGTCAAGTCATGCGCGAGGCAGACTGCCTGTACCACGAAGCTGAAGTCGAAGCGGCCATCGCCAAGGTTGGCGAGCAGATCAGCAAGGACTTGCAAGACACCAATCCCGTGGTGTTCTGCGTCATGAACGGCGGCCTGATCTTCGCCGGCAAACTGTTGACCCACCTGCAGTTCCCGTTGGAAGTGTCGTACATCCACGCCACTCGCTATCGCAACCAGACCAGTGGCGGCGAGTTGTTCTGGAAGGCCAAGCCCGAAGTCTCGTTCATCGACCGGGACGTGCTGATCGTCGATGACATTCTCGACGAAGGCCACACCCTCAGTGCCATCATCGAATTCTGCAAGCATGCCGGGGCGCGAGCGGTCCACACCGCCGTTCTGATCGACAAGGATCACGATCGCAAGGCAAGCCCTGGCCTGAAGGCAAGCTATGCAGGCCTGCCGTGCATCGATCGTTATATCTTCGGTTACGGAATGGACTATAAAGGTTACTGGCGTAACGCAAACGGCATTTTCGCTGTCAAAGGACTGTAACCATGAGCCAGCCTGCATTCATCGATCAAACGCTGTTTACCGGGCTGGCGCAAAAAGCTGCTCAGGCGCCGCGTCTTAGGCATCATCACAACTTCCACGAGATGGCAGACCCCTGCCATCGCCTGGCGGTTGGTTTGCAGCCCTCGACCTACATCGCCCCACATCGTCACCTGAGTGACGACAAGGCCGAAACCCTGCTGGTGCTCAAGGGCCGCCTGGGCCTTTTGCTGTTCGACGAAACAGGCATGCTGACCAGCACCCGAGTGCTGGAGGCGGGGGGGGAGTGCATGGGGGTGGATCTGCCGCCGGGGGTCTACCATGGCCTGGTGGTGCTCGAAGCCAACTGCATCATGTTCGAGTGCAAAGCCGGCCCCTACCGCCAGCTGGTCGAGGGCGAGCATGCGCCTTGGGCGCCACGCGAGGGGGATGCGGGCGTAGCGCAGTATCAGGCCTGGATGCTCGCGCAGTTCGATTGAGGCCTGCCATTGTCTGCATGCTAGAGTGCTTCTCCATGCCAAGGAGCCTCACATGCGTGCATTCCTTCCACTGTTACTGGCGGTGAGCCTGCCTCTGGCAGCCGCACCGCTGCATAGCCAGTTCCTCCCGCCCGATGACCAGGCCTTGCGCCAGGAAGCGCCAACCGGTCAACAGCTGTTGCAAGTGACCGACTACTCAGTGGTGGTGGGGGCCCAGCGCACGTCCGACCAGCAGCCTATCCCAATCACCGCGTCGCTGCAGATGCGCCTGAAGGGCAAGCCACTGAGCAAGGGCGCGACCATCAGCCAGGTGCTGCTGACCTTCGATGGCGAGGCCGGTAAAAGCTTGAAGAAACCGGTGTACGACGACAAGACCCGCATATTGAGCCTGAACTACCCTGCCAGCGATTATCGAGTGGTCATGGACCTGCTGCGTAACGAGACGGTTTACGTGCAGTTCCTGACCTACGCCAACGGCCACATCTGGGCCGACCTGCACACCGGTACCGTACGTTCGCGTTGAGGCCCGCAGCCTGAGGGGGGTACACTGCCGGCCTTCGAAATTCGTGATGGTCAGTTGGAGCCGGCAATGCGCAAAGACAAGAAGCAGGTGATTGGTGACGAGATCAGCGACGACTACGTCAAGTCGTTCCTACAATTTGAACCAGCCGATGGCGTGACCTCGCCTTCGCACCACAAGTTGATCAAGGGTTACCGAGGCCTGCGTGTCGACGACTTCGAGCGCTTCGTCGGCTTCTTCGTAGAAGCCGGATTTGACCTGGACGGCAAGGACGAGCACGGCAAGACCTTCGCCGAGGTGATCGCTGACCAACGCAATGCGCCGGAGTACCTCGAGATCATTGCCAAAGCTCGCGGTTGATACGACTGGCACAAAAAAACGCCCCAAGGGGCGTTTTTTCGTTTCAAGCCGGCTTAGGCGTAATGCTTGGCCGGGCTTTGTTCCACCAGCTCCAATGCCGCATCGTTGTCGGCGCTGATCTTGCGGTATAACGCTGCATCGGTAGCCAGTTCCTTTTCCCGCGCCGGGAAAATTTCCTTGAGCTTGGCGGCCCATGGGCCCTTGGCCTGCTCGGGGAAGCAGCGCTCAATCAGCTCCAGCATGATCGATACAGTCACCGAAGCGCCGGGTGATGCGCCCAGCAGTGCAGCCAGGCTGCCATCCTGTGCGGAAACCAGCTCGGTGCCGAACTGCAGAATGCCGCCTTTTTTCGGGTCCTTCTTGATGATCTGCACGCGCTGACCAGCCACTTCCAGACGCCAGTCTTCCGCTTTTGCCTGTGGATAGAACCGGCGCAGGGATTCCAGGCGCTGATCCATCGACTGCATCACTTCACTGACCAGGTACTTGGTCAAGTCCATGTTGTCACGGGCCACAGCCAGCATCGGCCCGATGTTGCCCAGGCGCACCGACAGCGGCAGGTCCATGAACGAACCATGCTTGAGGAATTTGGTGGTGAAGCCTGCGTACGGCCCGAACAGCAGCGACGTCTTGCCGTCCACTACACGGGTGTCCAGGTGAGGTACCGACATCGGCGGCGCGCCGACCGCGGCCTGGCTGTACACCTTGGCCTGGTGCTGCTTGACGATTTCGGGGTTATCGCAGCGCAGCCACTGGCCGCTGACCGGGAAACCGCCGAAACCTTTGCTTTCCGGGATGCCCGACAACTGCAGCAGTGGCAGGGCGGCGCCACCAGCACCGAGGAAGACAAAGCGCGCATCGACTTCGCGGGCACCGCCGCTGTTGACGTCTTTGATGCTCACGGTCCAACCACTGCCGTTGCGGCGCAGACCGACCACTTTCTTGCTGTACTTGACCTGCGCGTCGGGGCTGTCGCCCAGTACCTTGAGCAGTTTGTTGGTCAATGCACCGAAGTTGACATCGGTGCCTTTGGCCACGCGCGTAGCGGCGATGTGCTGGTCGGCCGGGCGGCCAGGCATCATCAGCGGCATCCACTCGTTCATCACCGCCTTGTCTTCGGTGTATTGCATCTCGGCGAAGGCGTGGTGTTGCTTGAGCAACTCGTAACGCTTCTTGAGGAAAGACACGCCCTTGTCACCTTCGACGTAACTCAGGTGCGGGACCGGATTGACGAACGCACGTGCAGAGCCGAAGTTGCCCTTCTTGCTCAGGTACGCCCAGAACTGGCGCGAAACCTCGAACTGCGCGTTGATGTGCACGGCCTTCTTGATGTCGATGCTGCCATCGGCGGCCTGGGGCGTGTAGTTCAGCTCGCACAGGCCAGCGTGGCCGGTGCCTGCGTTGTTCCAAGGGTTGGAGCTTTCCGCGGCTCCGGAGTCCATCGCCTCGACGACCTCAAGCTTCAGGGTCGGGTCAAGCTCCTTGAGCAGTACGGCCAGGGTGGCACTCATGATGCCCGCGCCTACCAGTACCACATCAACCGATTCGTTCTGCGCCATTTAACGCGTCTCCACAATCTACAGCTACCTAATTGACAGCATAGGATCACTGGGGTTGCCAGGATCGCCATGTCCGACTCTTCGCAGTTCTTGCAACTTCCGCGGACACCGCCAACCAGTCTTCGGGTTCGACTATTGAACGCCGTTTGCCAGGGCTGCGGCAATTCGACTTATGGTCAAGGTGTCGTGCGTGCGTTATGGAACGACCTCAAACACTCATACGCGATGAGCGCTTTTGTCGTCTGTTCAGGGCTGTTAGGGACACATCTGCCGCTTTTGCACATGCCAGACTGTTCATTTGCTCGCCACACTCTCGTGAAGTTGTGAAAACCGTTTTTTCACGCTCTTTTGAAGACGTGAACCTCAAAAAGGGACTGCGCGATGGCAACCCACAGGTTCATGCAGTGCTTAGGGCCACGAATGCTGGCACGACAGCCGATGCAAGACCTGAGTGGAAGGCTCTCTGTGGGCGAAGCGGGTTTCGGTGCCGGGGTCAGACGGCGGATGCGGGGCCCGATCAGGAGACGTCCTTATAATCGGGGGGAGATTATAACGATGTCGCGGGCAGAAAGGTCGTTAATCGTGGTTTTTATTGCAGCGTTTGTCAGGCTGCGAGGATGCGCTGATGCCAGCGATGGCTTGCAGGCATGCAAACGCGGGCTTCGGCGGGCAGTTCGCGGCCTAGCCAGGCCAGCCGGATTTCAGTGATCTGCACCCAGCCGTAGCCGCCGGGTACCTGGCTGGATTGCTTCAAAGCCAGGCATTTGCCGTCGGTGTCCAGGCGCGCATAGCAGTTGAGCTGTGGGCGTTGCAAGAGCAGGGTCCAGAGCGAAATCATGGCGGTATGTCCTGTGCGTTAGGCGTTGGCGCAAGGATAAAGGCGCAGCCATGAAACGATTGTGACAAGCCTGCCCGACCGATGACTGGCCTGTGTCAGGCTGGGTATACTGTGGGCCTTTGCCGTATTTTCTGGAGAAACGCGCATGTTGCAACGTCTGTTGTTCGGTTTGATTGCCGTGGCCAGCCTCAGCCTGGTCGGTTGTGCCCACAGCCCGCAACAACTCAGCCCGCAACCCACGCTCAAGGCTCAGCTTGCACCGGTCGGCCACGGCCAGCCAGTGGTGGTCAAGGTGGTCGATGGCCGGGCTTCGCAGTCGCTGGGCACCCGTGGTGGCATGTACCCTGAAACCAGCACGATCAGCGTCAGTGGCAACGATGTCGTACCCAAACTGCAGGCCCAGGCCGAAGCGGCCGTGCGCCTGTTAGGGTTCACCCCAACCGCGAGCGCCTATAACGCACCGCAACTGACCGTGACGTTGGCAGAGCTGAAATACCAATCGCCCAAGGACAACCTGTACGTGACCGAGGCCACCATCGGTGCAACCTTCCGTGCCGATGTCCAGAATGCCAACCGCCGCTACAGTGGCCGCTACGGTGCCTCGCTGGACCAGCGCTTCGGTATGGCGCCCAATCAGGACACCAACACCCAGTTGGTGGGTGATGTGCTCAGCGATGCGCTGACGCGTCTGTTCAAGGACCCGACCATCGGGCAGGTACTGGGCGAATAAGCCAGCTTTTGCGTAACAAAACCCGCCGCCCGGCGGGTTTTTGCTACCTGGCCTGACCGTTGACTTGCCTGCCCTTAACAGAGCGAACATGCACAGATGAAACCTGGTGACACTTTGTCGCCAAGGCGCGGCGCGTAGCGTCGACTTCGGTAGAATGGCGGGCTTCGCTGTTGCTATGACCGAGGTTGTGTGATGTCTTTGCAAGTGCTTTGGGGGGTCATGACCGCCCATCCGACCAAGCTGATCAATTTGCTGGCGTTGCTGCTGACCTGCCCTGGCGGGTTGCTGCTGCAAAGCGCGCGGCGCCATGCGGTGATCACCCGCCAGCGCCTGGCGGTAGATGAGGGGGTGGTGGACAGCCTTGGCCAACGCATACCGCGCTATTACTACATCCTCGGCTTTTCCTGCCTGGCCATGGCCTTGCTGTTGTCCTGGTTAAGCACCTGGATCTGAACCCGTCGAGGGCCGCCCCGCGGCCCTGACCGTTCAGGCAACCGGCGTTTGTTGCTTGACCTGATACTGGTTACGGACTGGCGTAGCGTATTGCAATATCAGGTAGGGCCTTTGCTCTTCAGGGCAGGCATCCAGGCGGCGTTGCCATTCTTCCTTGGCCTTGGCCAGCTCTTGGGCCGGGAACATGTTCTCGGCGCTTGGCACATCAAGCGCCTGGTCCTTCTCGCTCCACATCGCATAAGCCAGGTAATGCACCGGGAACAGGCGGTAGCCGCCCAATATCTGCCGGTCGGTTTCCTGGGCCAGTTGCTTGGTGTCCTCGTAGTACTCGGTCACTGGCGGGGCGAAGTGGATGTGGACCCGGCCCTTATAGCCGGTGATGCCCTTGGCGATGCTGTTGTCGTCCTCACCGGGCGCTTTCTGATAAGTGCCGGTAGTTGCGCGGATGTACAGCTCGCGCGCCTTGGCCTGATCACAAGGGTCGTACTCGTAACTGATCGACACCGGCGTCAGGTTCAGGCTTTGGATCACCGCGCCGAACGGCTCATCCTTGCGGCTCATGTGGAACATCTTGAGGATCGCCGAATCGGTGCGGTCGTCACCGTCCTTGGCGCGCCCTTCGGCCTGGGCGATCCAGATGGACGTGCGATCCTTGCAGATCGAGTGGTTGATATAGGCCGAAAGCAGCTGGTACGCCGCGAGTTTCTCGCGTCGCCCGCTGATCGAGCGATGGACGATGAAGCTCTTGTTCAAACGCATCATGTCGCTGACGAACGGCTTTTGCAGCAGGTTGTCACCAATGGCGATGCGCGGCGTCGGCAGGCCTGCGTGGTACACGGCGTAGTTGACGAAGGCCGGGTCCATGACGATATCGCGGTGGTTTGCCAGAAACAGATAGGCCGTACCTGCCTTGAGCTGTTCGACGCCGGAGTAGGTCACACCGTCGGTGGCACGTTCGATGGTGTGGTCGACGTAGTACTCGACCTTGTCCTGCAGTGTCGATACGCAGGTAACGCCTGCGAATTCCTTGCGCAGGCGCCGCGCGATCAGCGGCTTGAGCAGCCAGCCGAAGGCGCCGGCTGCGCGCGGGAAGCGGAAGTGGGTGAGGATATCGAGGAATGCCGGGTCGCTGAGCAGGCGCGCCAGAACGGCAGGGACCTCAGCATCGTCGTATGGTCGGATGGCATCGAATTCGCCCATCATGCTCTCTTGTTGGAAACGGCTAGGGTAATAAGGTAAGGGGTGGGGCCCGAAAAACGGCTCGGGCACACGCAAGCCCTGTAAATAGACCGGCAATTATACGCACAAGTCACCCCGGAGGCCTCGATGCTCGAACAAGCATTCTACGATTGCCCATACTGTGGCGAAGAAGTCGAAACGACCGTTGACCTGTCCGGCGGGGACCAGGAGTACATCGAAGACTGCCAGGTCTGCTGCAAGCCGATTCGCTTTGTGCTGCAGGTTCACGGCGACGAGTGGATGCTGGATGTTTACGGCGAGAACGACTGATGCGACGGATCTATGAACCGGAAAACCTGCTGGAAGCCGAAATGCTGCTAGGCATGCTGGCCAGCGAAGGCATCGATGTGCACCTGGCCGGTCGTCACCTGTTGGGGGGCGCCGGTGAGTTGCCGCTACAAGGGTTGCTCGGCCTTGCCGTGCCCGATGAACAAGCCGAATACGCACGGCAACTGATCGATGCGTACAATGGTGCCGAGCCGCTTGCCGGTGACGAGCCGGAGACTGTTCCCGGTACCTTGATCTGCTAGGTTCTGAAATCGCCCATGTGTGGACGTTACGCCCTGTTTCGCTGGCCCCAGGCGCTGGCCAGCCTGCCGGGTTTCCCTGCTGGCCAGCCAGCCCAATGGAATATTTCGCCAGGTGCCACGGTGCTCATCCAGCGCCAGCTCGACGGCCAGCAGCAGTTGGCCCCGGCACGCTGGGGGCTGACCCCCGCCTGGCTCACCGACCTGTCCCGTACCCCCGCCCATGCTCGTGCCGAAACCCTGGCTGAGCAACCGATGTTCCGCGAAGCGTTTCGCCAGCGCCGCTGCCTGATGCCTGCCAATGGTTTTTACGAATGGCGCGGCACGGTGCGCAAGCGCCCTTATTGGTTGACGCCAGGGGAGGGGGCATCGCTGTATTTTGCTGCTGTGTGGGAGGCCTATCCGGTGCAGGACCAGGTCTGGTTGAGTTGTGCAGTGGTGACCCAGGCCGCAATGAATCAGCGTCGGCCATTGATCCTCGATGAGGCTGGGCGCGCTGCCTGGCTGGACCCGGATACCCCGTTGCCGCGCCTGCAGGAATTGCTCGCCAGCCCGCCGGCAACCCTGCGCGAACGGGCGCTGGCGAACTTCGTCAACGACCCGAAACTGGACGCGCCGGAGTGTTTGACGCCCGCTTAGCTAAAAACTTCCGTGCGGCTATGGCAGGGTGCTGGCGACTCAGCCTAGGATACGGCGCATGCAAAAAAGGGAGTGTCTCGATGCGTAAGTCTTTTATCGTCAGCCTGCTCAGTGCTGGCATCCTCATCGGCGGCTGCCAGGCGGTTAACACCACCAGCGGCGGGGCTGTTGGTGTCCAGCGTCAGCAGTACATGTTCAGCATGCTGTCGACCGATGAGGTCAACCAGATGTACGCGCAGTCTTACCAGCAAACGCTTGGCGAGGCTTCGAGCAAAGGCGTGCTGGACAAGACCAGTAATGACGCCAAACGCGTGCAGGCCATCGCCAGCCGGCTGATCGCCCAGGCGCCGCAGTTCCGCCCCGATTCCGCCCAGTGGAACTGGGAAGTCAACGTCATCAAGAGCGATGAGCTCAACGCCAACTGCGGGCCCGGTGGCAAGATCATCGTGTACACCGGGCTGATCGACCAGCTCAAGCTGACTGACGCCGAAATTGCCGCGGTGGTCGGCCACGAAATCGCCCACGCCCTGCGTGAGCACAGCCGCGAGGCGATGTCGAAGGCTTACGGGGTGCAGATGGCGCGCCAAGGCGCTGGCGCCTTGCTTGGCCTTGGCCAGGACAGCATGGCACTGGCCGACGCCGTGGTGAATTATTCCATGACCCTGCCCAACAGCCGCGCCAACGAAAACGAAGCCGACCTGATTGGCTTGGAACTGTCGGCCCGTGCCGGTTATGACCCCAATGCCGCGATCACTTTGTGGAACAAGATGAGCAAGGCATCGGAGGGCGCGCCGCCGGAGTTCATGAGTACTCACCCATCATCCAATAGTCGGATTGCCTCGTTGCAGGCGGCGATCCCGAAGGTGATGCCGCTGTACGAAGCTGCGAAAAAGTAAGCCATCGGCGGCTGTTACGCAGTCGGTCGCGAACCGGGGCGCATAGCGCCCCGCTTTGGTTTTATCCCACCCAGCCACTGGTCTTCATGGCCGAATAAACCGCCACGATCGCCAGTACGAAGAATGCAGCAGCAGCCAGGCGACGGATCAGTGTCAGTGGCAGCTTCTCGGCGGCGAAGTTACCTGCCAGCACAACTGGCACGTTGGCAATCAGCATGCCCAGGGTAGTGCCGATGATCACCATGATCAGGTGCGGATACTGGGCCGCCAGCATCACTGTGGCGACCTGGGTCTTGTCGCCGATTTCCGCCAGGAAGAAGGCGATCAGGGTGGTCAGGAAGGGGCCGAAGCGGCGTGCCGGGTTCTCGTCGTCATCCATCTTGTCTGGCACCAAGGTCCACAGCGCGGTTGCGGTGAAACTCGCGGCAAGCACCCAGTGCAACACCGACTCGCTGAAGAAGCTGCCTACCCAGGCCCCTACTGCACCGGCGGCAGCATGGTTGGCCAGCGTAGCGGCAATGATACCGGCGATGATTGGCCAGGGTTTGCGAAAGCGCGCGGCAAGAATGAGCGCGAGCAATTGCGTTTTGTCGCCGATTTCGGCCAAGGCAACGATAGCGGTGGGGACCAACAGAGATTCCAGCATCAGGCTTCCTACGGGGGCGGGTCGACACGGCTATGACACGTACAGCCTCCCCGCCCCGGGTAAGGTGTGCGTGTCATAGGTCTTGTCAAACCCCTGGCCTGTCTGTGCAGGCCGCTGGGTCGCACGCGCCATGGCCTGTGGGCCAAGTATGTTGACGCGTACCGGGCGAGCAGGGCGCTCGCGGGAGACTACTCCCCTAGGACGGTGCGGATTCTGCCTAGCCCAAACGCTTTCGGCAAGCCCTGTTTGTTAACCGCGTGTGGCGCGATAGATTCGAAAGCCGTCGGCCTCGGCGCAGGTCTGGCAGTTGCCGAGCGCGCCTTCGATCAGTGGCTGGTAGCGCAGGAAACTATTGGCGACCAGGCGCATTTCGCCGCCTTTTCGCAGATGTTGGCCGGACTTTTTCAGCAAGTTCTCCGAGGCCTGATAGTTTGTGTGGACCCCGGTATGAAAGGGCGGGTTGCTCAAGATCAGGCATAGGTCGGCGGGCGCTGCGTCGATGCCATCGCCGCTGATGACTTCACCGTCAAGGCCGTTGGCTGCCAGCGTCAGGCGGCTGGCAGCCACCGCGAAAGCATCGACGTCCAACAGGGTGACGCGGCTTTGTGGATAGCGACGTTTGACGGTGGCGCCCAACACCCCCGCGCCACAACCGAAGTCGAGCACATGGCCGACCGGCAGGCCATCGAGGTGCTTGAGCAGTAGGGCAGTGCCGCGGTCCAGGCGGCCATGGCTGAACACGCCTGGCAGGCTCACTACCTGAAGTGGGCCGTCCTCGAGCTCCAGCGAAAAATGTTCGGCCAGGCTTTGCAGCGGTGTGGCCTCAGGGGCGTTATCCACGGTCACCTGCCAGAGTTGGCAATGCCGAGCGCTGTCGAGCTTGCGCGGTTTGCCGAACGCCTGCAGCTGCTTGGCTGCGCCCTCGATGCCGCCACGTTTTTCCCCCACCAGGTACAGTTCACGGCCTGCCAGGCGCGAGGCCAGTGCGTTGAGCAGGTAGGCGGCCAGTTCGCGGGACTTGGGCAGGAACAGCACCGCCGCCTCGAAGGCCACCGGAGGTACCTCGACGCCGTAGTGGCTGCGCTCGCTG
>NZ_JAFGYW010000128.1:0-558 GCF_017491595.1 Pseudomonas sp. 51_B | reverse complement strand
CGGCAACGCTTCCGCCGATCCCGCCCATCCCCCCGATCACGCGCGATCACCCGCTACCCGCTGCACACCGCCCGTCGACCGCCGCACGTCGCATGTCGCCCGCCTCCGGCGGCCGGCCGCGAACCGGCTTGACGATCGTCAACAACCCGCCGCCCTCGGCTTTTAAGCTGGCGATGCGACGCTCGCCGGCCTATGCTGTCCCAATCCGATGCGCGTCGGACACGATACGTTGCGTCGCGGCAAATGCCCGCCCGCCGCCGTCCGAGCCGCGCTTCGCAACGGCGGGCGTTTCGGTGCCGGAAACGCTCGAGGGCCGTCGGCCACGCGCCAACGGCCCGCCCACGGCCGCCCGCGCGGCGCATGCCGCATGCGCCACGGCGGCCGCGATGATGCGTCCCCATACGCCCGCAAGGAGATCCGATGCTGTACGCGTGGCTCGAAGCGCAACGTGAATTCTTCCGCGCATGCCAGCCGTGGGCGGGCGCCGCGCAGCGCGCGGGCGCGGGCGCGGGCGCGCGCCCGGCCGGCTGGCCGACATGGGGCCCGATGGCGCGCGCC
>NZ_JAFGYW010000127.1:0-559 GCF_017491595.1 Pseudomonas sp. 51_B | reverse complement strand
CTTCTACTCCAGCTTTCAGTACGTCACGCTGGTTGCCGGCCAACTCGTCGCGCTGGCGCTGCTGATCGTCCTGCAGCAATTCGTGCTGACGACACAGCAGCTCGAAAGCTGGGGGTGGAGAATTCCGTTCTTCATCGGCGCGGCGTGCGCGCTGGCCGCCATGCGCCTGCGCTCGTCGATGGAGGAAACGGGCGAATTCAAGCGGACCTTAAACGCCCGGGACAAGCGCGGCACGCTCGCGGAACTGAGCAAGCATCCGCGCGCGGTCCTGACCGTGGTCGGCCTGACGATGGGCGGCACGATCGCGTTCTACACCTACTCGATCTACATGCAGAAATTCCTCGTGAACACCGTCGGCATGAGCAAACATGATGCGACCCTGGTATCCGCCGCGTCGCTCGCCCTGTTCGCGATCTTGCAGCCGGTCGTCGGCTCGATCTCCGATCGCATCGGCCGTCGCCCCGTGCTGATCGCGTTCGGCGTGCTCGGCACGTTGTTCACCGTGCCGATCATGACGGCCATCAGCCGGACTCATGACGTTTGGACCGCGTTCTTCCTC
>NZ_JAFGYW010000126.1:0-559 GCF_017491595.1 Pseudomonas sp. 51_B | reverse complement strand
GTGTATTGAAGTCGCTTGTTATGTAGAAACATGACAAATCTCCTCAGTCGGGTAAGCGTGGCAAGTTCTGGGTAAAAGTTTGCCTACCCTTTTGTGAAGCATTGTCGTTGCGGAAATTTCAAAAAATTTGCGCCGACAGGACAAATGGTTTGAACCGCGCGAACAAGCGAAACGGGGCTGTACCGCTGGGGATATTCGCGCACTGGAATGACCGGAACTTATTGCCGGAATCGAGTCTCCAGCGCGCGATTCGATTTCCAGCGCCGCGATCACTAACGCAGCAAATGCACCACCAACCCAACCAACGCACAGCCCAGCAACACCTGAATCACTCCGCGCTTGAAGCGAAACAGCGCAATGGCCGCGGCAAGTGCAATCAACGCCGACGGCCAGTCCAGGCTGCCGCTGAAGCCTTGCGGCCAGAGCACGTGGTAGCCGAAGAAACACGCCAGATTGAGAATCACCCCAACCACCGCAGCGGTGATCGCGGTCAGTGGGGCGGTGAATTTGAGTTCGTCGTGCGTCGACTCCACCAGCGGGCCGCCGGCGAGGATAAACA
>NZ_JAFGYW010000125.1:0-560 GCF_017491595.1 Pseudomonas sp. 51_B | reverse complement strand
ATATTGTTGCCGTTGTCATCTTTAAAGGTGCTCACATTATCACCGGCCAGCAGTGGGCGTAATGCTTGTCCGATTTGTCCAATCGAAAGACCGGCATCATTTGCTGCTTCCCGGTTAATGGTGACATTGACCATTGATTTGGGCTGTTTAAGGGTACTTTCCAAATCTACCAAGCCATTGACGTTTGAGAGTTTTTGCATAAACTCATTGGATAAACGTTGCAGCTCAGTTAAATCATTGCCTTTGATGGATATCATAATCGGCTTAAGCCCACCGCTGACCGCCATGGCAGCGGCTGCCACTGAGGTAACTTTAATACCGCCTACCTGCTGCAATTGCTCACGCATGGCACGGTTTAAGTCATCTAGTCCGCGCGTGCGCTCATCTTTAGGTACTAACTACACATTCACTTGTACCCGATTGTTACCGCTATAGGACATCGCATTAACCGTGGCATAAGTATTGGTAACTTCAGGAAAACTTTGTAATACCGCGTTGACTTGTGCTGCTTTTTGTTGGGTGTAGTCAAGATTGGCATTGACAGGTGTTTCAAATTTGAC
>NZ_JAFGYW010000124.1:0-560 GCF_017491595.1 Pseudomonas sp. 51_B | reverse complement strand
GGCTATACTGTTGATGGTCGTTGTATTCGTCCTGCAATGGTAAAAGTTGTTGAATAGATTATAAAGGTTTTAGGAGGCATATATTATGGCAAAGGTAATTGGTATTGATTTAGGTACTACAAACTCTTGTGTTGCGGTTATGGAAGGCGGCGAACCTACGGTTATTACTAACCAAGAAGGCGCTCGTACTACTCCTTCCGTTGTTGGTTTTGCAAAAAATGGCGAACGTTTAGTAGGTCAATTGGCTAAACGTCAAGCTGTATCTAACCCAGAAAACACAATCATTTCTATTAAACGTCACATGGGTACAGACTACAAAGTAACTGTAGAAGGTAAATCTTATACTCCTCAAGAAATTTCTGCTATGATTCTTCAAAAAATCAAAGCTGATGCAGAAGCTTACTTGGGCGAGCCTGTTAAACAAGCTGTTATTACAGTTTCTGCATACTTTACAGATGCTCAACGTCAAGCTACAAAAGACGCTGGTGCGATTGCAGGTCTTGAAGTACTTCGTATCATCAACGAACCTACAGCAGCTGCTCTTGCATATGGTGTAGATA
>NZ_JAFGYW010000123.1:0-561 GCF_017491595.1 Pseudomonas sp. 51_B | reverse complement strand
GTGCTTGTCCGGCAGCGGGCGCAGCGACTTGGTCAGCAGGCGCACGTTGGTCATTTCAACGTACAGGTCGCCCTTGCCGGAACGCGCCAGGGTGCCTTCGGCGGCAATGATGTCGCCCATGTCCCAGGTTTTCACCTCGGCCAGGGTATCTTCGGACAGCGTCTTGCGGTTGACGTAGACCTGAATGCGTCCGGTCATGTCCTGGATCACCATGAACGAGCCACGGTTGAGCATGATGCGACCGGCAACCTTGACCGGGATTGCAGCCTCTGCCAGCTCTTCCTTGGTCTTGTCCGCGTACTGTTTCTGCAAGGCATCGCAGTAGTTGTCGCGGCGGAAGTCGTTCGGGAAGGCATTGCCCTTGGCGCGCTCGGCAGCAAGCTTTTCCTTGCGCAGGGCGATCAGGGAGTTTTCTTCCTGTTGCAGGGCTTGCGGGTCGAGTTGTAGGTCGCTCATGTCTTTAAGTATTCCATCAGGTTCGTTGCCCCCAGCCTTCGGCTGGGGATCGCGGGCGAGCCCGCTCCCACAGAGGGTGTTACAGGCCGGATTTCAGGCTGGCTT
>NZ_JAFGYW010000122.1:0-567 GCF_017491595.1 Pseudomonas sp. 51_B | reverse complement strand
CCCATGGGTAATCGTATCCAGCATCTTGTAGTGAACAACAGGAGTCTTGTTCTCTTCACCTTGTGATCCATTCACCAGCTTGATGAACGTCACGAACTCCAAGGCAAAGTCACTAGGCACATAGTTTGGGTCCACTCTGTAATCCGTGGCATTAAGGTAATCCTCAACCTTCCACGGAGCCAGAGCCTCATCAACTGGATCATTCTTAGAAACCAAAGACATTACCTTACCTCCCGTGCCACCACATCAATGGCTTCTTTCTTGTTCACATGAGAATGGGCAATCTCCTGTGCATTAGCCATACCAGACTCTAGCAACATCTTCTGCTGTCTTGCCAGTTCAATCGTAGCCTGCCTCAACTGACTAATCGAACTATCTTCCTTAGTCCCAATATCCAGCTCCACCTTCTTGATTTCTGGTGGTTTCAAATGGGTCAACAAACTATTGGCTGCGTCAGTCCTGACTTTCTCACTGCTCGCACTCATCATCAGCTCTGCCTGAACATTCAGAGCCTTCTGATACATATCCTGATTCAGAACCCAGAATGGAACCAACGTCTGCTCAAAC
>NZ_JAFGYW010000121.1:0-569 GCF_017491595.1 Pseudomonas sp. 51_B | reverse complement strand
GCGTCGAGCTGTTCGTGCGCGGTGACGATGTCTGGTTCTCCGAGGTGAGCCCGCGCCCGCACGACACGGGGCTCGTGACGCTCGCGTCTCAGCGCCAGTCGGAGTTCGAGCTGCATGCGCGCGCGATCCCCGGCCTGCCGGTCGAGCCCGCGCTCGCGACGCCCGCCGCGTCGGCCGTGATCTACGGCGGGCTCGACGAAGCGGGCATCGCGTTCGAGGGCGTGCGCGACGCGCTCGCGGTGCCGGGCGCCGATCTGCGGCTGTTCGGCAAGCCCGAGAGCTTCGCGAAGCGCCGGATGGGCGTCGCGCTCGCGACGGGCGCGAACGTCGACGAAGCGCGCGAGCGCGCGAAGCGGGCCGCCGCCGCGGTGCGTCCGGTGTCCGCGCGTTGACGAGTGCTGACGAGTGCTGACGTGTGGCGCGCATCGCGCGCCTGCGCATGCCGGGGCGGGGCGCGCCGGCCGCGACTGGCCGCCGCGGTCGCGGCAATCGTATTGGGTGGTTTCCGGCCGATGCGCTCGCGCGCGGCGTAGCCGGGGAAGGAGGGTGTCATGACGTGGATGTTGATC
>NZ_JAFGYW010000120.1:0-569 GCF_017491595.1 Pseudomonas sp. 51_B | reverse complement strand
GGCGGTCACGGTGCCCGTCTTGCTGAACGCGGGCTTGAGCGTCGGAATCTTCTCGGGGTTCGCCTTGAACGGCTGCTCGTCGCGCGCGATCACCGCATCGCCCTTCTTGCCGGCCACCGTCACGGGCGCGATTTCCCACGCGAACGAGCCGTCCTCGTTCGCCCGCTTCGCGCGCGCGAGCGATTCGATCGCGAACGCGTCCTGCGCGTCGCGCGAGAACGCGTATTCGCCCGCGCATTCCTCGGCGAACGTGCCCATCAGCCGGCCCTTGTCGTAGGCGTCCTCGAGGCCGTCGAGGAACATGTGGTCGAGCACCTGGCCGTGGCCCATGCGCATGCCGGCGCGCGCCTTCGGCAGCAGGTACGGCGCGTTCGTCATGCTTTCCATGCCGCCCGCGACGATCACGTCGACGGAGCCCGCCACGAGCATGTCGTGCGCGAACATCGCCGTGCGCATGCCCGAGCCGCACATCTTGTTGATCGTCGTGCAGCCGACCGACAGCGGCAGCTTCGCGCCGAGCGCCGCCTGCCGTGCCGGCGCCTGCCCCTGCCCGGCGGGCAGCACGCAGC
>NZ_JAFGYW010000119.1:0-570 GCF_017491595.1 Pseudomonas sp. 51_B | reverse complement strand
GCGCAATATCAGCTCGACCACGGCGGCAACAGGCGTGCCTTTGACTACATGCTGAATTAGCGGCTTCACACTGCCACTCGCCAGCGCGATGTTGATTTGCTCCGGAACCACTGAAAGCAGACTTTGCAGTGGATTGACGCCGAAATTGCTGATCGCCGCTCGCAGGCCGACGCTGTAGGCGTCGATGGCGAAGAGACTGTTTTTATAGTCGTCGCGCCGGTTGGGTTTTGCCTGAGTGGGTGGGCCGTCATCTTCCGCATTCGGGTCGCCAGCAGAAATCAGTCTCCAGGTTTCATAGGGAGGTTTACCGCCCAGCAGGCTGAATCCGACTGTTCCAGACCAGCCGGCATTGCGTTTCACGGCGGTATCGTCCTCCCCGCAAACCTCCTTGAACAGCGCCTCGCCAATCGCGCTGGCGTCGATTTCTGCGATCTGGCTGATTGACGGCACGGTCCAGGGTGCCAGTTGACCGGCAAGGGATCCGTTGATCAGGGTATTGATGAAGTTGACGGCAACCTGGTTGGATGAAAGCTGCATCAGGTCTTCACTGAAAATTGTATTCAGTCTGAG